>DUJC01000058.1:0-125 GCA_013330015.1 Candidatus Poseidoniaceae archaeon
GGAGCGGAGCGACCGACTGTTGCAAAGAAAAAAACCAGCCTCGGCTTGGTTACGTTGATGCTCCTGTCGCTTATGTCGGCCCTTTTGACGGCACCGACCGCAACGGCTATTGAACAGGTTGACCT
>DUJC01000058.1:518-2566 GCA_013330015.1 Candidatus Poseidoniaceae archaeon
ATAACCTTCTCAGCGGAAGTTGAAAATCAAGCGCTCAGTCCACAAACTTCGACGCGGACAATGGACTGGTTCGTTTGTTCAGGCATGAAAACACCCACGCAGTGCATCTCCAACGACATCGGAAGCGGTCAAATCAACATCAACGGGCTTCTTAATGGAGACAGTGGCTACTTTAGCGATACAACGCAGTGGTATCCAAACGGGGTATCAGGAACGTTCACAGTTGTGTTCAAATTTACCTTTTCAGATGTTGATGCGAGCGACGACGTCCTATCGTACAACATCAATCTCACTGCAGGATACAGTGATGTCTCCGTTGACCAAGGCCAGGATCCTCGTGATACCCTCTCAGGGCTGCACACATACGACGGGGAGTTTGTCCTGAACACAGAACAAGACTACGTGATGAGCATATCCGGTACAGCCCACAACTGCGGAGAGTGTAACTTGGTCGCTTACATGGGTTGGAATTTGCGAGATCTTGATGGAACCCTCTTGGCCACAGCCAATCAAAGCGTTACAACGCTGCCAGCCGGTGGATATGAGCAACCGTACACAATCTCCTTGCCTGCTCTCAACTACTCCGTACCAGGCAGGTACATCTTCGAATTCGGCCTTATTGACAGTTTAAGTGCTTTCAATGGAGACCTCAATGATTACAACGATCTTGCTGAAATTGAGATTGTCCTCGATAATACCCTCGACCTTCGAATTGCGAGCATGTATCCATCGCACAACCCCTCCTCCCCAGACTACTACTACGGCGAAAGCATGCTCTCTGTCGATGTTGAAAACATTGGGAATTTCACCGTTGAAGATTTCAGCATCACCTTCGAAATGTTTGACGCTGTCGGTGAATCGGAGTATATCCAAACGTGTAACATCGACAGACTAGGGCCGTCCGAGTTATCAACATGCATGTTCAATCTCACCAAAGTTGGAGCAGGAAAGGAACTACGAATCTACATGCCAACAACCTTCGATGGTAGACCTGACACTGCTCCTTCCGATAATACAATGATTGAATTTACACAAATTCTCGCTGGAGACATTCTCCCATCCATCGCCATGAATTCGATATCAGGGTCCTATACGACGGCCGATGCTATCGAATTCACAGCGATTACAAACAACGTTGCAGCTGGGCCTCTGAATTACACGTGGGTTCTTGACACCGTCATCAACATAGGCTACGGCAAATCCATTTCCATCAACGCATCCTCCCTTCCACTGAAGGACTACCACATTGGCCTCTACGTTGAAGATGCTCTCGGTTTTACTGCTGAAGCGCACACAACCATTTCAATCATCGACGAAGTAATCATCAACGAACAACCTCTGTTGAGCGGATCAGCAGTTTCACTGGATAAAGCACAATTTGAATACGATGTGATGTTACCAATCGAAGGATTCAACTACAACATCGCAGGAGGAAAAGAGCCTCTGATGATCATGGATTTTAAGGTCATGCAACTTGAAAGCGAACTTCAACCAGCACAACTTCAGTCTCTCGAACTCGATGTTAATCTCTCAGCTTTGTTACCGGATTCAATCTCTCATGATTCTGTCGAATTCCTTGAACTCAGTTCATTGGATAGTACCCTATGGGATTACCTCGAATCACCAGACTTCTTCGCCTACGATGAACTTGAGAGTATCAACCTGAATCTTCATTCGAACACCATCGTCCTCGTCATCGGAGCCCTTCCTGAACCAAACGTATCCCTCTCCAACCTTAGCCACGAAAAATTGGTCGGAGGGGCCATTGAACTCACTTGGACGCCACAAGGCGATATTCAAAACCCTTATCTTGGTGGTTGGCGGATTTTCAGGCTCACTGTCGAAGGGTCTGTGGGGACAATCTTCCCAGACCCTGCGGTACAAACCAACCTGAACCTTTGGAACGAATTGTTGGCCGAAAGCAGCGTGGAGTTGGTGCCAACCGATTCTGAAGGCTGGGTCGACCCAGTTCCGCTCGAAACCGGAACATGTGCATCATATGCGATTCTACCGACCAACCGAGCTGGCGTTCCTGATACCTCACGGAT
>DUJC01000085.1 GCA_013330015.1 Candidatus Poseidoniaceae archaeon
TGGGCAGTTTCGTTTGGTGGTGATGGGAAATGGGCATCAATCTACGATGAAATCATGCGATGGAATCCTAGTGAGTTGGTACTGACTCCTAAAGATTCGGAACGGAGTGAACTCTTGCATTTGCTCGGCATGCTTGATTCGGTTGTTGTCAGCCAACATTCGTATCAATCGAAACGAGCCTCTGAGCGCCTCAAAACCATGCTCGAAGTCAATGACCTTGGACATCTCGACCTCGGCCAATCTCCTCAGGCGTTGCAAGCGACAGCACTAGCTGCAGACTATCTGGCAACGGTTCATCGACACGATGACATTGCAATTCGCGATGTGGACATTCAGGAGACCTCGGAAGGTTTGGTCCTCGATCAAACAACGTTGCGCAATCTAGAGATTACACAGACTCTTGCAGGAGAGTACGAAGGCTCTCTGTTGTGGGCCATGAACAAATGCAGAACTGCGATGGGTCGCCGTTGCCTAAAATCGTGGTTGTTACGTCCTCTTTCCAATGTTGAAGCGATGCAAGCGAGACATGCCTCAGTAGGGGCGCTGATGCGTTCCTCAAAGCGATTGGACATGCTTCGAGAGAGTCTCAAAGGCATGCTTGATCTTGAACGACTTTCAACGCAGCTGAAGTACAACCGTTCCAATGCACGTGATCTGCTTGCAACAGCCAATGCCATCGAGCGGCTACCAGCCATCCAGCGATTGTGCAGTGAAACCGAAGATGGTCTCTTGATGCATCTTGTTGAGGAACTTGATCAGCTCAAAGATGTGGCCGAGGACATTCATCGAACACTCGTCGATGAGGTCCCATTGGGCTTGCGAGATGGTGGACTAATTCAAACAGGAATCGATGAAGAACTTGACCGTTACAGAAGTGCATCCAATCAAGGCCATGGTTGGTTTTCCAACCTTGAGGCTACACTTCGAAGCGAGTTGAACATACCAAGTTTGAAGGTGCGAATGAACCGTCAAATTGGATGGTTTATCGAAGTCACGGCGACCCATTTGGATAAAGTCCCAGAAGAATGGACGCGTAAACAACAAATGACGAATGGCAGTCGGTATGTTACTGATGAACTGCGTGAACAAGACGACCTCCTACTTACTGCAGAGAGCAAATCAAAGAGCATTGAGTATGCCTTGTTCTGCTCGTTGCGGGACCGTGTCCGACTGCATGCAAACAAACTCGCACAGATTGCATCGAAGGTAGCATCCATTGATGTCTTGCAGTGTTTTGCCTCGACTGCTCGACAACGCTCATGGATTAAACCAGTCCTCGGAGAGGGTCGGAAAATGATGCTGAGCCAGGCACGTCACCCCGTGTTAGAAGTCCAACAAGGATTTGTTCCGAACGATGTTGTCATGGATGACAAGCGACGATTTTTGCTAATCACGGGGCCCAATATGGGCGGTAAATCGACGTATCTGCGAACGGTTGCCCTCGTCAGTATTCTTGCCCAAGCAGGAAGTTTTGTTCCAGCCGAAAAGGCACGATTGGGCTTGATTGATCGCATTTTCACACGAGTTGGTGCGAGCGACGATCTTCGAAGAGGTCGTTCCACGTTCATGATGGAGATGATTGAAGTCGCGCACATATTGCGTCGTGCATCATCGAAATCACTTCTCCTCCTCGATGAAATTGGTCGTGGAACATCAACCTTTGATGGCTTATCGATCGCTTGGGCAGTCACAGAAGATGTCTGCAATCGAATTGGTGCACGAAGTCTTTTTGCAACGCACTACCATCAATTGGTCGGACTTGAATCCGAGGTCGATGGGCTCGCAAATGTCCATGTTCAAGTCGCTCAGAGCGATGGTACCCTACGATTTTTGCACACCGTGGCCGATGGTCCGTGCGATGAATCGTATGGAGTCCAAGTGGCAGCACTCGCTGGATTGCCTCGTAATGTGGTCGAACGAGCAACGGATCTCCTCGCCTTCTTGGAACAACAGGCGCAGGGTGCAAAGGCAGGTCGCGATGGTGCACCAAGCACCCGTGCGCAGGGTCAGTCATCGCTGCTTGGTTACTTTGCAGCCGCTGCTATGCAGACGAATGAGCCGAAGGCTCCAACGATGACCGAAGCTCAGGAAGCGGTTCTCTCCAAGCTTGCAGCGTTAAATTTGGATGAACTCTCACCTAGAGATGCCTTCTCCTTAATCGAACAATTGCAGAACCACTTGGAGGGTGAGTAAGATGACTGAGCCCAATCGAATTCAACAATTGGATGAGTTGACCATTGGCCATATTGCTGCTGGTGAAGTTGTTGAGAGGCCCGCTCAAGTGGTCAAAGAACTGCTTGAGAATGCCCTTGATGCAGGCTCGACTTCCATCCATGTTGAAATCGAACGAGGTGGCTTTGACCTGATTCGTATCGAAGACAACGGGAGCGGAATTGATGAGTCCGATCTGGGATTAGCACTTTCTCGTCATGCGACATCGAAACTTCGCCAACCGGAAGATCTGAACGAAATTCATACGCTCGGATTCCGAGGTGAGGCCTTAGCGAGCATTGGCGTTGTTTCACGTCTAACAGTTGCATCACGACCCGAAGGTCGAGAAGGTCGAAGCATCACGATGGAAGATGGCATACAAGGTGAGATTGAACCGCGCGGAATGGCAAACGGGACAGTCGTCACGGTCGAGCATTTGTTTCAGAATACACCTGTTCGTCTTGGTTTCCAACGTCGTCCAGCAACTGAGCACGCTCGAATCATCGAGGTGGTCGTTGCTCATGCGATTGCTCATTCACACGTTGCATTCCGATGTACAATCGATGGCCGTTCAACACTCAATCTTCCATCAAGTGCTTCCATTGAAGACCGTCTGTACGATGTTCTTGGAGGGCAATCGTCGAATCTTCTTCCATTATCTCCCCCTTCTCAAGATGCAGATGTTCCAGGGGAGGAGTCATGGACAGGTTACATCAGTGCGCCTGATATTTCTCGAGGGAAGGGTGACGAGATTCACATTTTTGTCAATGACCGCCCAGTGGCTTCAACTCCGTTTCACCAGGCGATTCGTCGGGGTTATCGTACGCGTTTGATGCAGGGGCGCCATCCGGTAGCTGTACTCCATTTGCATGTGCCCGCAAACGAGGTGGATGTCAATGTACATCCAACCAAGCGAGAGGTACGACTTCGTCATTCATGGCGCGTTCTAGAGAGGCTGGAGCGTGCGATTGCGCACACACTTGCAACCTCGCCAACGCAACCGGATTCGAGTGGAGAACTTCAGGAGTTGCAAGGTTTGGCACAATCGGATCAGAACCAACCCATCCAAGAACTGCTTGTCCCAATCGAACAGGACGACCGAGGTGCTCAAACCGTTACAGCTCCTCCATGGGCACTTGCTGCTGGAACACAACTCAATTTGGTTGGCGAGGTTGCAGAAGATACCGTCGAACATACAGAAAAACCTCGGCCTCAATCGATTGCAGCGTCTGCTCAGAAATCTCTTCCGGGCCTTTCCAAAACACCGATTGCACCAGCTCTGTCGCATGAAGAGCGTGATTTGCATCGACACGCTGGTTGTGGAGGGAGTGTTTCACCAACCGCAGAATCTCCACTCGTTGGTGTTGAAAATGACCTGCCAGCGATGGAACCCTTGTCGCAATTTGCAGATTCATACATCTTGGCGCAGGCCGGTGAAGAGTTGCTGTTAATTGATCAGCACGCATTGCATGAACGTATTCGTTACGAACGTCTTCGTAACGATGAGAGCTTGTGGACGCCTCAGCCTCGCTTGGTACCCTCAAGAATTGAACTTACGCTTGCCCAGCAAGCTCGTTTGGAATCGTTTTTGGAACGCTTCCAAGAACTCGGTTTTCTGCTCGAAAAGGTAGACGAAGGCCATTGGGATGTGATGCAAGCACCTCGATTGTTGGATGGAGATGAGGTTGAGCCATTCTTGCTCGATCTGTTACAGGACATATCAGAGGATGGCGCACCGTTGGAAACCATTGAGCGACGTAAGGACCACTTAGCTTTCCTGAATGCATGTAGAGGGTCTGTCAAGGCAAACGATACGCTCACCATCGCTCAAATGCGAAGACTACTCGAAGATATGCGAAACGTTCCAAATCCGTGGGCATGTGTGCACGGCCGACCAACGGCTTTGCGTCTATCGTTGGATTCCCTTGACAAGCACTTCGGTAGGCATGGCTGAAAGACGAGTAAGGAACTCCGGGTCAGCAATTCTGTGCAGGCTCGGTCCTTCGACCGTTGCTCCAGTTTGAGTTGCAAGCAAAACAGCCGTCATTTGGATCCGATGATCTCCATACGTGTCAACGAGTGAATCTGGCATTGAGAGGGTTTGTCCACCCTCTATAGAAAGACCATCATCTTCAATGGTTGCTGTCAAACCAAATGCTTCTAGGAGTTTTTTGGTTGAACGAATTCGATTGCTTTCCTTATGCTTCGCATGAGCGGCTCCACGTAGCCTGCCTCCTCCTGAAAGAGCGAGAATGGCTGCAAGAGGAGGCAACAAATCGTTTGCATCACGAAGATC
>DUJC01000055.1:0-2253 GCA_013330015.1 Candidatus Poseidoniaceae archaeon
TTGCATGTTGAGCCGCTGTGCCAAATGAGAGTCCCATTTGGAAGAATGTTGACAGCATTGGTCTGATGACCTCCATTTCCGATTGGGATTCCTGAAACAAGTACAGTCCTGTTTGCGATTTGTCCAAGTTGGCTATCATGTGTGTATCGACTTAGTTTTCCAGCTTCACTCACGTAAATATTCGCTTCTGTAATAGCAACGTCATGTGGGCGATCAAGTCCTGAAATCAATGTTGTACGAGCCATATTCTCGTTCAGAACGTAAATCTCTCCATCGTCCCTGTCACATACGACGAGCGATGAAGAATTGAACCACTCTAGGCATGTTGGACCTCCAAGATTCTTAGCGATTACCTCAATCTCAAAGCCGCCATCAACCGTCGGTGTGTTGAACGACGAATAAGGGTAGATTTGTCTTGCGAGGAGGAGTAGAACCAACACAGAGACGATCGGCGTTAGGTGTCGTAGCATGTAATCCCCCGGCTGTCGTCCAATCACTCGGTATTTCCAGTTTTCAGTGTTGTTGGTTCGTCTCCATCGACCGCATCCACGATTGTGGGTTACGTTCGGTACGTTTTTTCGATACTATTGGAATCAAAAACTGCGTCGACGTCCCAAGAAGAGGACAGCTCCTAGAATTGCAACAACCATTGTTGAAGCAACGAAACCTGGTGCATCTTCGGTTTCTTTTGTGTCGGAAGAGGAGTCAACACCACCATCGCCGACGACGATTTCTCCGTGCATCTTCATGCTAACATGCGGCTCGCACGCGTAGTAGAATGTTTGATTCTCAGTAAACGTGTAGTGGAAAGCTACGGTTGTTGCCGGAGCACCAGAGGTGACTCCATCAGCAACATATGTACTCGATTGGAAGCCATCCACTTGTTTGACGTTGTGAGCCATACCAGCTTCAGTCCATGACCAGCAAACGGTTTGGCCAACATCGATGTTGATTATGGATGGTGTAAAGCCATATCCATCCGATGTGAGGCCGACGGTTGCTGCACAATCAATGCCCGCAAATGGATCGTCTGCTGGTGGCATCAGAACCTTGTCGATGACATGGATTATGCCGTTGCTTGCGTTGACATCGGCTGTGGTAACAGTGGCTTCACCGATTTTAACAACTCCATCGGCGACAGTAAATGAGACGGAATCCCCATTCACCATTTCGACAGAGAGTCCGTCTGTGACTTCGGATGAGGAAACGTTACCGCTGTAAACGTGGTAGAGCAGAATATCGACGAGTGTTGCATTTTCTTCTGGGGTATCGAACGTATCAAGGTCGATTCCTGCGTCCGCAAATGCTTGGTCTGTGGGCGCAAAGACAGTGAACGGGCCCTCGCCCTGAAGTGTTGCAACGAGATCTGCATGAGACAAAGCTGCAACAAGCGAATCATGGACGCCAGTCGCTTCAGCGTTGGTTGGAATATCTTCTGTTGCATCTGCAGAGACCGAATAGGGCATTGCGGCAAGTAGAAGGCAGGCTACGATAGTACAAACGATTGATTTGCGCATAATGGGTGGCTTGAAACCACTCTTATAACCCACTGTATGTGTGCGTACTCGATTGTTAGAAAGGGGAACGATATTCTTCCACATCTTCAGAAATTCGTAACAATTGGTTGTATTTTGACACCCTATCGGAACGTGCTGGGGCTCCAGTTTTGATTTGTCCGGCTCGTGTGCCTACCGCAAGATCTGCAATGGTCGTATCCTCTGTTTCACCGCTTCGATGGGAGACGACGTTGCGATAGCCGTTGGTGGTTGCAAGGTCCATGGCCTCGAGTGTTTCTGTTACTGTTCCGACTTGATTGACCTTCACCAGCATGGCATTGGCTGCACCAATATCGATGCCTTGAGCCAATCGCTCGGATTGTGTGACAAAGAGATCATCTCCAACAATCTGGACTCGATGGCCTTCTTGCTTTGTCATCGCCGTCCAACCGGTCCAGTCGTTTTCACCCAAACCATCCTCAATGGACAGAATTGGGTACGCGTCAAGCCACTCACTGTACATGTCGACCATCTGGTCCGATGAAAGGATCTTGCCGTCCATATGATATCCATCGGATTTCTCAAATTCGGTGGCTGCAACATCGAGGGCAATACCAATATCATCTGTTGAATAACCAGCTCCTTCGATGGCACGTACCATGTACTTCAGGCCGTCTTCATTGGCCGCAAGGTTGGGCGCAAAGCCTCCTTCATCACCAACACCACCAAGCAATCCATCGTTCTTCAGTTCATGCTT
>DUJC01000055.1:2641-5430 GCA_013330015.1 Candidatus Poseidoniaceae archaeon
CCATGAGGCATGACCATAAATTCCTGGACATCAACATTTGATGCTGCGTGCGCACCACCGTTGAGAATGTTGAGCATTGGAACAGGCATTTGTCCACCTGCTACACCACCGATGTATTTCCACAGAGGAAGTTCATGGGAGGCTGCCCCAGCATGAAGACAGGCAAGTGATGCCCCGAGCATGGCATTGGCTCCAAGATTGGATTTGTTTTGCGTTCCATCAAGTTCGATCATGGCCTCATCGATTAGCCTCTGCTGATCAACGGGCATCCCAACAAGAACTTCGGAAATCGATTGTCGAACGTTGTCAGCGGCTGTATCGACGCCTTTTCCTAACCACTTGCTTTGATCACCATCTCGCATTTCAAGTGCTTCATGTTGTCCGGTTGATGCCCCAGATGGTACCATTGCGCGGCCTGCAAGGCGGCCATCAACATAACAATCAACTTCGACGGTAGGGTTGCCGCGGCTGTCCAATACCATACGAGCGTCCAGACCCGAAATAAACTCCGACATGTCTCTCATTCCTTCCAAGCAAAGGCGCTCTTTGAATTCAACGGGGCTGATTTGTGTCCGGGGTGTTGATTTGATTCGTTTATTTTTCAGGCAGATATTGCCGGAATAATGACGCATAATTCAATTATATTGACGGAATAGGGGAAGAAAAGGTTTGATATACCGATATGCGGAGGGTTGGCCATGCCCCGAATCGCAGAAATTGATCGTGCAATCCTCGCCCAACTTCGAAAGAACGGACGAATGTCCTTTGTTGACCTTGCAAAGGAAGTTGGTGCTAGTGAGCGTACCGTACGTACACACATCCGAACCATGGAAGAAAACGGAACCATTCGTGGCTACACTGTCCGAGAAAGTGGAATTGGTCTGACGGCCCTTATCCGAATCAAAGTTTCTCCTGGTGTTGAAATCGGATCGTTCGCGTCCGAAGTCACCGGCTGGGAAGGCGTTGAAATCATCTACGAAGTATCCGGTGAAGCAGATCTTGTTGCTCTTGTTCACGTTGACGACACCGTTGCACTACGAACACTTCTCGATAAGATGTGGATGGCTGCAGACAATGAGATTGCATCGACAACGACCGAGCTTGTACTTGAACAGTATTGATTCAAAATCTTGAGAATCGTTCACAGCTCATTTGGTACGGGCGTTTGGTCCATGTGCAAAAACGCATAAACAGCCCACCATGTCACAATATCCCATGAATGAACAAGATTGTTGATGCCTGTGGAATTATCCGTTCCCATGTAGTCAATCATTGTCTCCATAGTGTCGCACTCACGGTGGTAGCAGGGGTAGCCGTCGACTAGACCGTTCCAACCAAGCGTTGCAACCCCGATGTTTTGGAAGGAGTCGTGATCGCTTCGAGCGGTTGGTGATTCGTAAATTGCAACCGTGTCTTCATAGATATCCCCCCAGAGAGGGCTTTCTCCGCCCTCAAGCCATGCTTCTCTTCCACGCTCCATTTCGTAACCAAGATCCAGTGCGTCAGCACCAATCCATTCTGCTAAGTGAAACATGCCTGCTTGATCGATCGCTTCTTGTGTACCATCAGGCCCGAGATAGACTGAGAGCGCATAGTCACCTGGATAATTGACACCAGCCATGTCGAGATTCAGGTAGTTGCTGACAGTAACTCCGTCTGGCAAATCGTTCGCGAAAGAGCGGGATCCCCACAAGCCTTCTTCTTCGGAAGACCAAAGACAGAATACCATTGTCCGACGTGCGTCAAATTCAGCCAAAACACTCGCTGTCGTTAGAACCATACTCGATCCAGCTGCATTGTCGTATGCACCGTGGCGGGTGCCGTAACCGGGGATGCCGATTTCAGCACCGGGAGTGTATGCGACAGGGGGCGCAATATCGAAGTGAGCCCCGAAAATCAGCCATTCATTCGGATACACAGAGCCATCTTTGTATCCACAAATGTTGACGGCCCATGCAGTATTCCATTGGAATCGATGAACCTCAACACGATCCAATCCATAACCTTGCATGACGCCCTCAAAATATGTGATAGCATGTTCATACGAAGGATTTGCATTTCCAATCCAACGATCGAGATAGCCAACAGCACCATCTGGACCACAAGTAGCGCATGGTGTATCGTCAGCAATGAAATCGACCCATTCGTACACATCTCTGCCATTGACCCATCCATCACTCGCACCGACACCGTTTTCCTCTGTCAAGTCCGAACGGAAGGGGCGGCTTGTTTCCATAACCAGAGGAATAACATCCCCTCCAGTTGTATTGCCTGAAATCAGCCATGGCCACATACCACCTGTATCTTGATTTTGGACAGCTTGAACAGCAGAACCTGTACTTGGATTGTTGAGCCAAGCCATCCACGATTGATCTGGTTCACGAATCGGCCAATCAACGCGGCCTATATTGCCTAAGAAGAAGACGATCTCTTCATTACGTGGTGGGAAAAGAATGTTCATGGTGACCTTGTCACCTGACTTCATATCGAGAACGGTTCCATTTTGTGCACGCATCGAACCAGGATCCTGAATGAAGTATGGGACGAAAACAGCGAGATCGTTGCTCGCTTGCAACGTAATNNAATCGACCCATTCGTACACATCTCGACCATTAACCCATCCATCGCTGGCGCCAACGCCGTTTTCTTCACTCAAATCTGCTCGGAACGGTCGACTTGTTTCCATAATCAAAGGAATGGCATCACCTCCTGTCGAATTTCCTGGAACAAGCCAAGGCCATTCCCCTCCAGTATCCTGATTGTCAACGGCTTGCACAGCCGAACCTCGC
>DUJC01000055.1:5748-6662 GCA_013330015.1 Candidatus Poseidoniaceae archaeon
CCCGAGAGTGGGGCGAGGATCATCAAAACCATGAGTCCAACAGCCTGAATGGGGAGGCGCATGGACTTCTCCAATCGCAACTTATGTTTGAATTCAGTGGTCTTTGGCGCACTTCAATCCCTCGCCAAGGATTAAATGACGATGATTGGCCGGACAACCATGGCTACTGTCCGCACGGACCAGAAGCAACGAGTCCTGATGAGGGCCGTTCCTCACTCGTTCTCAGAAGCTATTGCGGCTTATTTCGGTTCAGGACCAACCGACATCGCATTGGCAAAAACCCAACACGCAGCCTATGTGCAAGCACTTTTGGACATCGGATTAGAAGTCACTATTCTCCCAGCAGACAACGACCATCCTGATTGCATCTTTGTCGAAGATCAAGCCATTGTCATCGATGGGCACGTACTGCTACCCGTCCCTGGCCACCCATCGCGGGTCGCTGAACAGCCTCCTATCGCTGATTTCCTTTCTCGCCAACTGAACGGATTCCAAGTCTGTGGCATGTTTGGTAATGCTCGAATGGACGGTGGCGATATTCTTCGTCTTGGTGATATCTTCTTCGTGGGTCGTTCAGATCGTACAAACGAAGCGGGAATCGATACACTCCGAAACCTCCTTACGCACCTCGGTCACGAGTTGCGAATTGTCGACATCCCGACAGAGAAAGCACTTCACCTCACCTCGATTTCATCAACACCAACCGATAACATCATCCTCACAGCCGAAGGATATCTTGCTCCAGAAGACTTTGGCGAACTTCCAGAAGGCTGTGAAGTTATACTCATGCCTGAAGAAGAGGTCTACGGGTGCAACACGATTGGTTTTGAAAACGGGAAAGTCCTGGTTGCAGAAGGTTATCCAACCGTTCTGAAAACACTCAAGGAGAAGGGGTTGGATCCAGTCGTCCTCGA
>DUJC01000055.1:7040-7161 GCA_013330015.1 Candidatus Poseidoniaceae archaeon
GGGTCAGATTCGAGAAGCTGATGGTTCGATTACGTGCTGTTCCATCTTCTTCTAATCTCAAACAACGCGTTGATATACGCGAGTGTGGCCGTTCAGTTTGCTGCAGGGGTCGCCCAGCTTG
>DUJC01000175.1 GCA_013330015.1 Candidatus Poseidoniaceae archaeon
GAACACTGGTAAGACCGTTGTCTTCAACCCGTCTCAGAAGTCCGCTGAGGTCAAGTCGATTGAGATGCACCACACAATGGTCGACAAGGCTGAGCCAGGCGACAACGTTGGTTTCAACGTCCGTGGTCTTGCAGCTACCGACATCCGCCGTGGTGACGTCGCTGGATACGCTGACAGCGCGCCAACCTTTGTCCGTCACGATGAGACCTTCGTCGGTCAAATCCAACTCATGGACATTCCAAAGGCTGTCTCCGTCGGATACACTCCAGTATTCCACGCACACACCGCACAGGTCGCTGTTCGCTTCCAAGAACTTCTTGAGAAGACCAACAAGGCTGGTAAGGAAGCAAACCCATCGTTCCTCAAGAACGGCGATGCATGTTTGATCCGTTTCCAACCGACCAAGCCAATGTCAATCGAGCAAATGGACACCTTCCCTGAGTTGTCCCGTTTCGCTATCCGTGACATGGGTAAGACCGTCGCAGCCGGTGTTTGTCTCAAGATCGAAAAGAAGTGAGTGAACCTCACTCATCGACTTGCAACTGGAGGAGTAGAGCATGGCAGCCGTAACCGTCATCAAATTGACTGGAAACAACCATTCCGATATCGATCACGTTGCCGGCCAAATTCGACACATCTGCACTCAAAGCGAAACCAAGCTTCGTGGACCAATCCCTCTACCAACACGCCGTCTGGTCGTTCCTGTCCGACGTGCACCTGATGGTGAAGGAAGCGAAACCTACGATCACTGGGAACTTCGTATTCACAAGCGCTTGTTGGAAATGCACATCAACTCCGGTAAGGACGAGAGCGCTCTCCGCTTGGTTGCAAAAATCGACATTCCAGACTCTGTTACCATTGAACTTTCAATGCGCACAGTCAACTGAAGCGTTCAAACAATCGAATGATACGAGCATCAACGATGCTCGAACTTACAACGGAGCAGCTTCAGCTGCACCCGATTCAATGAGCCACTGTGCCATGGTTTCGTCCAAGTTGTGGACGTCGCCAACGTGCAAGACAAGTTCTGAACCATCCGCAGTTGCAATAGGATCGTCAAACGATTGCAGAATGCGAATGCGAACCTTCGGAACGTCTTCGACTGTTGGCTCATCCTCGTTCATCCAATCGTCGGAAATGGCTGGTTTGGCTGATGGAGCTAGTTCCATGGCAGCACCGTGACGACCTTCATTCGAAGATGCTGGAGCTTCAGGTAATGGCAATGATGACTGCTCAGGCTCGTGTTCAGACGGATCCTGAGCGGCTTCGTACGCATCCCACTCAAGTGCTGCAATGCGGTCTTCCTCATCAACATCGAACGTATCCATCGGCTCGGGCTTATCATCCTCGAACACCAAGGAAGGTGGAGCACGATCGGTCAATGCTTCTTCTGTAAAATCATCTAGTTGCATCGTACCAGGCTTGTGCGTTGGTTCAATGAACTCCATTTCTCCACGCAGTCCATCCTGCATTTCTCTCCATCCAATGGTCATCTTGAATTTGTCCATTTCTTTCTCAATCGCATTGTACAATGCACGTTCAGCAACATCGGCTTTCTGCCAATCCATCGGTGGTAGGGGTGTTGCCACATCACCGACATTTGTCGCCATTCGGAGCGATTGTGACGAAACATGCGTCATCATTGCTACCATCCGACGTCGAGCCAACTCAGAGGCAATGTGACGCACGTTTGCTTGACGCTTCTGCTCGTTTTGAACGCGTAAATCTGCACCATGCTTACGAATCATATCGTGAATCTGCAGATCGAGTGTGGTCAACAAACGCTTGACCATCTCCCAGAAATCCTTGCGAGGCAAGTGGACTGGAACGTGACGGTTGGTTTGTTGCCGATATGTGGCGAACAACTGCTCCTGAATCTCACGGGCCTGTTCAGGCGTGAGGAGGTTGTTGCTCGACATCATCATAGCCTCGATGTTTGGGTCTTTGAACTCTCTTATCCAGACTTAATCAACTGAGACGAGGCTTCAAACCAAATGGCTCACCTCGCGAAGCGAGGTGAGTTGAGTGAATCAGCCCAAGAAGCACGTTTCTGCGGTCTTCCTTGTGCTCTTGCTTGTCCTTGTTGGGCCTTCAACCTATGTTCAATCACGAACGGTGACCTACGGGCCAGTTACCTTCCAACCAGCGACGAATGAAACCACTGTCGATGCCAACATCACATCGATTCAGGTTCCAGCCAATCATACCATCACCTCAGGATTTGTTTCTATCGAACCCGTTTGGGAAACGGTCGAAGAAAACGGCACCTATTTTGGTTCAGGTTTACCGAATGCATGGGCAAACGGTACGCACAACCTCACTTCTTCACTTGCGCATGGTGGCCAACTGTCTCTTGCAACCGATTCCTCTGTCGGATCACTGACCGATTTTGAAACGACGAAGATGGTTCCAACAGGTTGGTTGACCATGGGTCAAGATGGAGAAGCATGGGGCGTTCAGAACCTCTCAGCGCTCCAAACCGGCCCATCGCCAAGAGATGGAGACCATTCTCTTGCCTATCTCACAAATGTTGAGAACACATCCGGCTGCATCATTTCGCCAGATTACCAAACGCCCGAATTCATCAGCAACATGTCGCTCACCTTCGATCATTGGCGTTCCTTAGCGTCGGACGATGCAGCATGGGTAGAGTACACGCTTGACAATCAATCCTCATGGCAACAGCTTGTTCCGAACGGTGGCTATTCTGATTCTGTGACTGTGAATCATCACAGTACGGTACAATCTCTCACGTCTATGTGGTCCGGTGATGATGAACAATGGACGACATCTCGCTTTGAGTTGGATCAATTGGCCAATATTGCCACGAGCGAATCCATGCGATTCCGCCTTTGCATTGCGGTTGGCCCTTCAAGCAACCAACGCGAGGGATGGTTCATCGACAACGTCACGTGGCACAACACAGGTGATGAACCAGGGGCTTGGTTCCATGGAAACTTGACCGGTGACTATGCTCCAGATGCAGATGGTAATCTCATCATGCCGATTAATTTCTCAGGCCTATCCAACCCAATCGAACTCGAGGTTCATTCCAATTGGGACATTGAGGGCGGTAACAACGATGTCATGACCATTTGGTATTCGATGGACCAAGGCAATACATGGGTTCTCCTCTCACCACCTCCAGGACTTCCTGGGTTCGGGGTGATTTACCAAGGGGTTCGCTACAATGATGTCTCCTTTGATTGGATACCAATGTTCTATCCCGTTCCAGCAACAGCGTACAATCATACCAACGCCTCCAGTGCATTGCTCAAGTTCAACGTTCGAACCGATGCCATCGTCAATCATGGTGGTGGTGCTCCTGCCAACGGTTGGGAGGGCATCATGATCGATAATGTGCAATTGCATTCAGGTGCCAACACGCCCAATCACGTCGTTCGCGTGTTGAACAATTTCACGACGCAACCCACCTATCAAAACGGATCATCAGAAGGTTGGTTGGACAATGTCAGCGCTCCAAACCAATGGCAGTGGGTTTCGACCATGGGTGTGAACGGACCTCAGACAGAGGTTGATTCCTTTGAGAATCCACATGTGATGCCAGCAGGATGGGCCATCGACAACATTCGGGGTGTCGGATGGGCACACGGGCTCCTTGGTAACACAGCCCTAGGTCCGTCACAATGGCACTCGGGACAAAACGGCGTCGGCATTGAACTGAATGGGCAATACGCTGCGAATTCCTTTGCCCATCTAATCTCGCCAGAGTATGTTCTCCCTGACAACGTCACGGCTCAACTATCCTTCCGTCACTGGATTTGCACAGAAGCAGCTTGGGATGGTGGAGCTGTTTCGATTTCAACCGATGGTGGATTGAACTGGTGGTACCTTCCAGCAGATGTAGGAGGATTCCACGATCAAATTTCGAGTGTGAACACGAATTCTCCGTTCTATGGAGAAGGATTGCTTGATGGATCTCAGGTGATGGGTGGTTGTGGAAACAGTGCAGCTCGCCCGTTCGAATTGAAGACATCGGATATTTCCAACCTCTCAGGTCAATCTGTTCGTCTGCGATTCTCATTCTTTTCCGATCAATACATCGAACGCGATGGATGGTACATCGATGATGCTGGAATCGATGTTGCCTTGTTTGAAACAGAAGGTGATTGGATTTCGCCGAGCATTGTACCGCATCCAGTGTTTGGTTACGGCCATCTCGATGGACTTGCTCATGAACCTGCCAACACATCGCTTCGTTTCAGCCTCGTTGATGTCAATGGCGACATCATTCCAGAATACGAACAACGGACCATGCCGTTCTCAATTGACTTGAATTCAGTGGAGCACCCCTCGGTTCAGATCGTTGTTCATATGTCCTCTGAGGACCCATTCCTGACACCTACAGTGGAACGATTGGGACTTGGCGTCGTGCAGAGTTTTGGACGCTACCATCAGAAATACAACAGTGAAATGAGTGACTTTGAGGTGACGCAAGAAGGCTTCATTAAAGCTACAGTGGGAACAACTGTCGATTTCATCCATCGACCAGGTTGTGTCTTTGATGCAGTAACTATCCAGCAGATAGGCGGTAACATGTCGCTGTATTCGCTCTCTTTTACGCGTAGTTCAAGCACGTATCTACAAGGACTTCCTTCGGTAAATATTGAGCAATATAGCGTCAACGTTGAGAAGGAATTGTACGCCCCTTGGTCCTTTACAGTGAGTACAGGGGACGAGTTTAGGGCGCTTGTTGTTGAACCGCACTGCCTCGTACCACCACAGGGACCTCATGTTTCGATTGGTCAAAACCAACTTGAAGCTGTTGCTTGGCCACCAACTGGCAATGATTCGAACTTTGGTGTTCAGATGATGTTTGATTCGATTGTGAACGGTTCGAACATCTCCAATGCCACAGAACATGGCCATCTGTACGTCAACACCTCCAGTTTTACAGTCTTTCAATTCCGACATCTCATCGCCCTACCAATAACTGAATGGAGTGTTCCCAATGTTTGCCCACTGTCTGAGGGCTCCTTCATGCTACAAGCACGCTCTGGGCCTCAACCAACCGATGTGCATATCGGTTCTGCCTCACTTGTAACGCTCCCTGCGAATTCAATGGGATACATTGCAGTGGAAAACACGTGCCCAACGTTTGAGCCAATCTCGATTGATACGTCGAACGAATGGGGCTGGGGATATGCTGTTTACAACATTTCAACATCGCATCCCACCGAACTTGTAGCCTACGATTTGTTTGCTTTACCGAAGCTCGAAAAACTGAAGTTTAATGTTGATGAATCAATTCTCAACCGAGCCCTCAATGCATCCTATATCGGGGATGACAGAGTCTTGCTTGACTTACCGTTCCGAGTTCAGACAGAACGAGGAAGTGTACGCGTCGATCTTGAAGTTGAAAGCCAGCCCAATCTAATTGATTCTGTCATCGATGCACCGAGTTCACGCTGGTTGCCCAACACACTTCGTAGCATTACAACACATCACGAACGTGTGATTCCAACACATCCAACCATGGAAGCACCGGCTCTTGAGCGCATTACCTTGGCCATCGGCTCCACCGATGCTCCTTCATCGATTCGTATCAGTGCTGAAGTCGATCGACTCGATGCAACACCCCGTTTTATTCAGACATCGGGAGCTGGTTATGCAACACTGCAACCAACGTCTGACGCAGTTTGCTCACAAAGCGAGTGTACGGTCACATGGAAGTTCAAGAGTACATGGTTAAACGATGACATCGATGACCTGCATTGGTTCATCTCATCTGTTGACGAGAACGGTTTGGAAATGGGTCCACTCATCTACTCCGACAATACACAATTCAACGATGTTGAGAACGATTTGGAAGCGTTCAATGTTGTTGCCTACGATGATCGCGGGCGACCTCTGCATGACTGGACCAATCCTTTGTGGCCTTTCCATGTCAAATCAGGAACCTCACTGACCGTTCAAGGACAGGTTCGATTCCAAGGTGTCGCAGACGCATGGATCGGTGAAGACCAGGCTGAAGTGACAATCGAAATACACGCCATTCCTCCATTGAATCTCAGTGGTCCAGATACGTGGGATGGCGACCCAATCGTTTGGTCCATTTCCAATGCAACGACCGTCGATGACCATGGTCGATTTGCGATTCCGTTGTCCATACCTGATGCGACATCCCTGCCAAGCGATACGCGCCTTGAGGCACGAATTCTTCTCACTCGTTGTGGACCTTCAGGCCTTGAAACAACGACATCGCTCGATCAAACAGCACAGTCAACGTTCTTCGAAATGGTGTACGACAAGAATCCACCAGATATCATTGGATTGGAGATTCTTGATCCGAGTGGATTGCAACCTGCAGACAACCACGTTTGGCTTCCTGACAGAGATGTTCCGTTACGCTTGTACGTCGAAGATGCAGAAGGATTGGAATCACCACTCACAATTTACACATGGTCCGAACATCAGGACGATGCGAACGGCAATGGTATCATGGAAGAGGGTGAATATCAAGCGATGAATGCCAATGTCAACCGTGGTGCGCTCCAAGCAGAGATTGACTTGCCACTGTTCGATGTAGACGCTATTTTGCGTTCAGGTGAGCAACAAGGCCGGTTGAGCATTGTCGTTATGGGTGAAGACCTTGCAGGAAATGCACTGCAATCGGGCGGGTCGTTCGGTGAGAACAACGATGTTGCAACCGTATTGGTTCAACCGCGTCAAGCCACGTTGCTCGATATGGATACGCTTACGCTGGACACCATCAATGGAAACCTGTTCCCCGGTCAAATGCATCATTTCCAATTCGATCTCATCGATGGAAACGGAATTGAAAGCCTTGATTCCATCAACATCGGTTTGATGAATTCTCTTCATGAGGACTGTTGGATCAATTATGCTCCACGCTTCGGAGACATCACGGCCGATGTGACCTGTTTTGTTGCACCACCGACCATTACGACAACCAAGGACGATTTGACAATGCGATACACCGTTGATGTTGCTTTCCAACTTCGTTGGGATACAATGTATCAATGGAGCGATACAGCCTTCACGCCATCGGTCAAGGTCATCGACGAGGCTCAAGATGTAGGTTTGGGTGGCACCTACCTCACGGTAGCCAACTGGTCAACACATACCCGGCTTGAGTTACAGATTGATTCCGTCATCGATCAAGTTGCACCATTTGGCATCCTCGATGATGGCATCCTTACGCTCCATCCGAACGATTTTGCTGATATTGACATCATCGTCGTTCATCATGAAACCGATAAACAGGCCTTGAACATCCCATTCGATACGCGGATTCACTACAACGTATCCTCCTTCGGTATTCATCATGCTGTGACGGCAGAAATCGTTGACAATCAGGGACAGAGTCGTCATCGTTTGGTGGTCAATCAAACCACGTTACCTCAAGGTGAAGGCGAATTGAACATTGAAATGACAGGAAGTGTGTTTGACGCTCAAAACAATATCATGATTGAGTTGCTGCTCGATTCACAAGCCCCAACCGTTTCCCTCGAACCAGGTACGCTGACCAATTTGGATTCATTGCAAATCAACGACATTCCTGTTCAGATATCAATTCAGGATGATTTCGGTGTTCCAAAAGAAGGCGTTGAATTGCATTGGTGCTTCGTTCGTGGAGGTATTGTCGTGTCCGATTCCACCTCATCCATCCCGATGACGCACGTTGGGACGACAGGAAACATCGCATCCTTCTCAACCTCACTTGACATTGAATCCCAAGGTGTAGCCTTCGAAAAGAGCGATCGACTCAGTGTTTGGTTTACACACAATGATCGCGCTGGAAACCTTCTGTCTGGACAAGGTACAGCGTTGATGCCTTTGGACGTGTACATCGTTTGGATGGCCTATGAACCAATGCCGACCTCCATCAATGCGGAACCGTATCGCCCCGTTCTTGGCGATATCATCACGATCGAATTTACCTTGGAAAATCTCGGATATCTCAACGGTTCGACCAATGTCACGCTCATGGATGCGGATGGGTTGGTCCTCGGTGATGCCACGTTCTTCCTCGAACAGGACGAACAGAAGAGCGTGGTTTGGACCGTTGAAGCATGGACGACAGGTCGTCTTGGGATGGTAATTCAATTGGACGATGATCCACTGCTGATTCCGGTTCCACTCGCAGATGTTTTGTACGAGGATGTTGATGCTAAATCCTCGAATTCTGAATTTGGACTCAATGTACTGCTCATCCTTCTCGCTGCAGGAGCTGTTGTCGCTTCGATCCTCATGCGACGTCAGCGCATACAATCGCTCTACGATGAGTTCGAAGAGTACCAAGAGGAGGACCTCCCCCCTCCACGGCCGTCCGGTTTGGATGATGCTGACCAAGAGGAATAGTCAAGAAGAAGACCATCGAGGGGAACCTAAGTGCCGGGGTTCCCGAGCGGTCAAAGGGGGTGGACTCAAGATCCTCTGCGTAATGCTTCGCAGGTTCGAATCCTGCCCCCGGCACCACGATTTCACAGATCCTCGAGTTCTTCTTGCGCATCGCTCGTCAACGATTGGAACACCAAACTTTCCGGAAATTCAATTGCAATGAGTGCACGAATTGCATAGGATTCAACCAGATTCTTTGGAGGCTCAGCAATCTTCACACGACCATTGGTGAGTGTAATTCTCGCTCCAGGTTGTGGAGCATCGGCCTTCGCCGGTAGCCAGATGCCAACACTGCCCAAGGAAGGATGTTCAGCAAGAATCAGTTGCTCTTCAGAGGCTTCACCTACAACATTGGAGATGTACAAGGGGCGTTCATCATCGAGAACCGTGCTCGCATCCTCCCATTCACTTGAGAATGCCAATTCAGCAGAGTCTTCCTGTCGCTTACTGATTTGTTCAACAACATCCTCAACTTGTTTTTCTTGCTCAACGGTTTGTTGATGAATTTGGTCAAGAATTTGGCGCAACCCCTCGATTTCGTTGTCGTCTTCCATTGCTCGATGGGCGAGGAGAATCAATTCACCAAGCTCTTCGCTCATGTTCTGCTCAGCAGAAACACATTCCAATGCTTCATCGAACAGTTCGATGGCAAAGTCGGGACGATTGAGCGCAAGGAACGATTCTCCAAGTTCGGTCAACGCTTGAGCGGCCATGGCAACATCATCATGAACCAAGGCTTGTGCATGCTTCAGGGCTTCATTCGAAGATTCTCCTGCCATGTACAACGCCATTGCTTGAACGATGTGTTGCTTGAGTCTCATTGGTACACTGAGCGTTTGCAAGCCCAACGAAGACGTTGACAAGCGAATGGCCTTCTCAACTTTGTTCGTCGAAAGAGCCAGGACGGCAAGACGAGCGAGAATACGTGCCTCAATGGTGTCCTCATCGACGTGCGTTGCTTGGAACAATGCGGTGGAGAGGTGAAGATGTGAGCCAATCGCATCGCCTTTCATTCGTTTCATGATGGCAAGTGCCATTTCGGCACGAACGAGGATTCGAGAATGAAAACGATGTGCAACATCGACAAGTTCTCGGTCCAACGGAGCTAAATCGATACCAGCATTTTCGAGACAATCAGCGATCATGGCTTGCGTTTCAATGATGATCTCATCGAGTGATTCTTGTGTGAGTTTTTGCTTGAGTTGGGCAACGTGTTGCTCTAATTTCATCATGGCTTGACAACTTGACTTCAACGGCGTGAGTTTTTTTCGAAGATTCGTTTTGATGTCCTCTCCGTTCATCATACGATGCAGTTGGTTAAGGAGGCTCACGCTTGAATCTTCATTGCTCTGAACAGGTTTCGAAACGGGTTTGGCTTGTGGACTGGACAACAACGAGTCGACCATCCAAGTGATCTTGGCTTGGACGTCGTATTCGTTGCGTCGACTGATCGCATACTGCATTTCTGCTGCGCGTATGCGACGACCAAGACGACGCAACTCCGAAGCATGCTTCCCTCTGGCCTTGGTTGAGAGTCGCTCAAAGAAGGTCGATGGAGGACACACTTCGCTTGCAAGTTGGTGTTCTTCTGTAGCCTTGGCCATTTTGAAATCGTCCGTCACGAGAATCACATGATGGCCATCGCGTTGCAGATCATGTGCAAGAACCATCAGTGAGAGATCAACGTCTTGTGGAGAGGCTCGCTCTCCAATTTTTGCTCCCAGACCACGAATTTGGTCGTCTGAAACGTCGTGTGTGGTCAACATTGGTTTGATGTGATTCAACAGGTTTGGCTTTTGTTTCCATCGTTGGTAGCGAACGTTCTGGATTTCACCATGAACGCCTTTGGTGACGTGCATCGTTTTCAAAGCTGACTTGAGATCGTCGAGGATGCTTGTCGATGCCATTCCTCCCATGTGAATGAAGCAATTGGAATCGACCACGTAGGTGACCATGCTTGAACCAGTTCAAACCGCATCATAATTCTTGAGCCGAATGGACAGCAAGAATTGCATCGACAAGAGGAGCGATGGTAGCACTGTTTGGATAGGGTGAGACGACGTTTGCAGCAGCTCGAACATCCGCAAATGGCGTCCCAACTGCCACCGACCATCCCGACATAGCAAACATCGAGAGATCGTTTGGAGCATCACCCACGGAGAGTAATTCAGACGCTTCGATACCCATTCGCTTGAGGATCATTTCCAACCCACTGCCTTTGGAGAGATGTGGTTCCATCAGGTGAATCGCAAAACCGGTTCGGACAACGTCAAGATTGGACCAATCGCTTTCTTCAATGGATGATGTGACCAATTGAAGATTCTCATCTTTGAACAGACACCATTCGCTTTCTCTCCAAGCATTGGTTTGAATGCCTCTCGCATCGATTTCAGAATGTTGCGATTGAAGCCATTCAGCAGCTTTCTTTGCCTCATCCCCAGATGCTCGAAGCAAGGGTTCATCCCAATCTGGATGCCAAAGTACGCCTCCGTTTTCACAACACATTGGGCCACTGAGTCCGATAAATCGCCACAGTCCATATGTGATGGCACGGACGTTTCCAGTTGCTAGGATGACAGGAATGCCTGCATCTTCAAGTCGTCGTAACGCTTCAACTGCATGCATGTCCAAACGCTTGTTTTCGTCGGTTAGCGTTCCATCAATATCGAAAGCGACGACTCGAGGACACCATCCCGGTGGAAGCCACTCCATGTTGCAACCAACGCCTCATGTCACAAGAAGATTCTCACCATACGACAAATCACGGTATCATAGCCTTAATCAAACAGGAATTCAGCAGTATTCTCATGGGGGAGGACAGTGAGGACGTGTTTTTCTCGCTGGAGGATGATGAACCTCAAGTCAACGTTGAAAAAATAGTTTCACCGTCATCAGATCAGGTTCTTGAGTCCGTTGTGGTTCTCGATCCCGAAATTGTTGAACAAGCGACCGGTTGTTACACGGTTGAATGGCCTCTGGTTGGTATGGACTGTCCGGATTGTGCCGGTAAAGCCATGACTGCGCTTCGAATTCTTCCTCAAGTAAAATCACCAGCAGTTTCTGCTACACGAGGTGACGTCAAACTTAATGTCGATTTGGAAAAAGGATCGCTTTCTGAAGTCTCAAGCGCGCTTCGCTCACTTGGACACGCTCCTGATACGGAACATCATCATCTCAAAGGTGTAAAGGCCGAAAACGTTGCGAAACGCAACAACACGACGCTCCGAGATCTCAAGCGATTGTTCTGTCTCCAGCCGGGGATTCTTGATGCAGAGATCGAAAAAGACGGACGAATTCTCCTTCAGATGGTAAGTGCAGCAGACAAAGAACTGCTCAAGAAGCGTGATGCTGCTATTGCTCATGTGTGCGGTTCTGAGCCAGAATATGTTACTGCAATCTCCAATCGTCTACGCCCAGACCAGATGCGTTTGCTAGGAGCAGCCTTCGCTGTGCCAATCTTGTTTTCTCTCTTTGTTCTTGAATTCCTTGGAATCGAAGGATGGATTCCTGCCTTGATTGCGATTCCTGGCATTCTCGCATCGAGTTACCAGATGTTCAAACAGGCTTTGGCAAGTATGATTTCGCTTCAGTTGGGATTCCAAGTCCTGACAAGTCTCGCTGTAATCGGAGCCTGTGGCCTCATGATGTGGGAGGAAGCCCTGATTGTTTCTATCCTCGTTGCTGTCACGGTTCACCTTGAGGGTGATGCCTTGATGA
Organism: Candidatus Poseidoniaceae archaeon; assembly: GCA_013330015.1. Classification (GTDB taxonomy): domain Archaea; phylum Thermoplasmatota; class Poseidoniia; order Poseidoniales; family Poseidoniaceae; genus MGIIa-L2; species MGIIa-L2 sp8574u. The sequence goes on from DUJC01000175.1 coordinate 12,103, forward strand.
AAGCTCGAGAAGCCATGCAGGGCGGTCTTGATCGTCTACCGAGGATCGCTCGGAAAGTGCACCGACACAAGCCAAGTTTCAATCCAACAAACATTTCGCTTGGCTCGCTTTCAATGATGCCTCAGACCAATTCACTCAAGCCGGTCAATGCTGAAGTTAAACCACAACAGATTCCAATCGATCTTCTTCGGAAAGGTGATTTCATCGAAGTCCGTAGCGGTGAACTGGTCCCCGCAGACGGACGAGTCGTTGAGGGCATTGGCGCACTCAACAAGGCGCCATTGACTGGTGAATCGGTTCCAGTTGACATTAACGAGGGTGACTTCGTACAAGCCGGTCTCGTCTTAGCGCGTGGACCTGTGGTGCTTGAAGTGGAGGCTGTTGGTGAGAATACCCAACTGTTCGAGCTGATCGAAACCGTTCATACCTATCGAGATGAACCACCTCGATTGCAAGCGGCTATTGAACGCTTCACAGCCATTTGGGTTCCCATTGTTATCTTTGGAGCCTTCTTTGTGTACTGGTTCCTCTACCCAGAAAACTGGAAGATTGTTTTGTTGCTTTGGGTAGTTTCTTGTCCGTGTGCGCTGCTGCTTGCTGCTCCAGTCCCACACGCTGCAGCGTTGGCGAATTCTGCGCAGATGGGAGCTATTGCTCGAGGCGGTGACGTTCTTGAACGACTCGCAAAAGTCAACCACGTATTCCTCGATAAAACCGGTACACTCACCTCAGGAAAACCATCCATTGGAAAAGTCGTCACTGCGAAAGGTCGTCGTCGAGACGCTGCGATTGGACTTGCTGCGGGGATTGAAGCGCGCTCCTCGCACCCGTATGCTGAAGCACTTCGGGAGTTCGCCGACGAACAATCGATCAACGCTTCCAAAGTCACCAACATCAAGGACGTTAATGCCGGAATACAGGCTACGCAAAACAAAGAAGAGGTCCTGATGCTACGTCCTGATGCACTCGCTCAATACAAGATTGAAATCCCTTCAGAACTGAAAGATGAAGTCGCACTTGCCGAATCACAAGGCCATGGAGCATCCGTTCTCACAAAAGGGGGAAAGTGCGTTGCATTGTTCACGTTCGTTCACGATGACACCCGTCAAGGAGCAGATGAACTGATTCCAGAATTGCACAAGATGGGCATTCACGTACAGATTCTGTCTGGAGATCAACAAGGGGCTGTGGATCGCTTCGCATCCACGGTTGGTCTTCCCAAGACCGATGCGTTTGGAAATCAATCGCCAGAAGACAAAGTCGATGTTGTCCGAAGTCGTTCTGAAATAGCTGTCACAATGATGGTCGGGGACGGTTTCAATGATGCAGCAGCACTGGCGGTTGCTGACGTTGGTGTAGCCGTTGGCTCAGGAGAATCGGTGAACGTCGAGGCTGCAGACGTGATGATTCCTGGAGACGACCCGCGGATGCTTGCCGACCTCCTCAAACTGGCCCGACGTACTGAACGCAACTTCAGGCAGAACCTTTCCTTCTCGATTCTCGTTACTGTCACGTTGGTGTATGCCGTCATCAATGGTTTCTATGATGCTCTTTGGGTTGGCGTACTGGTGCACGAAGCCTCGGTCATCCTCGTGATTCTCAATGGGGCACGGCTTGCAGAAGGAACGGGAATTCTCACGTTGGTCAAGGAAACCTTCCTTGCGATGTGGGAAGCAACGAGGATTGCACTTGATACGGGTCTGAAACAACTGAGCGAGATGCGAAGTTGAGAGGATATCTTCAAACGGAAGCACGTCCGAGTCCTAATCGGTGAGCCGATGAGCAGAGTGAGGACGGACCCTTTGGTTGCAGCATTGACCCACCCAACCCGACAGGGTGCGTATCAAGCCCTATCGCAAACGACGGAAATGAGTACTGTGCAACTTCAGGCCGCACTCAATGTCGATCGTTACAACCTTTATCATCATCTCAAGCGTTTGGTCAAAGTTGGTCTCATTGAGAACCATCGCGACGTGGGACGTGCTCGCTGGTGGCGGATGGTCAAGGAAGTGCCTCTCCCATCGATGGGGGCATCGAATGCTGGAGCAACATCTTCACCATTGGATGAATTGTCCAAATTAACACATGTGCATGCCATTGATCTCAAGGATTCAAGAGGCCAAGTTGGAGCCAAGCAATTGGTGCAGAAACTTGCTCAAGAATACAAAATTCCTCTGGATCTTCCGTGGAACTTCCTTCCCGGAAAAATCATTCTTGTGGGAACCAAGAAAGACGATGATGAATGAGACCATTCGCTGGTTATTGAGCGAACAATCCAAAATCAAAGGGAGGATGGAACAACATGGACGAACAACTCATTGTTGAGTCAAAAATTGCACCTCCGCCTCTTTCGTGCCCGAAGTGCAATGGGTTGCTACCCTCTGCACTCGGTGATATTGAGTGTGAACTATGCGGTGCTAACGTTCGTGTGGAACACGAACCTACTCGAACACAATGGATGAAAGAACGAATTTCTTGTCCAACCTGCTCGAAAGTATTGATTGTAGGAGTCGATGAACGACCAGCAGAATTGCGATGCGGTGGCTGTGACACGCAGTTCACCCTCGAAGCAAAGGTCATCCGCGTTGAGATTGAATGTCCTTCATGTAACCGAGGGTTGCGAATGAGACAACGACCTGGCGAGCGAAACATCACTTGTCCTGCTTGCAGTGTTGGATTCAAAGTGAGCTTCTGAGTTGTTGCCATGAAATCAACGTTCAAGCTGACTGGGCTTGCAGATTACATCACGCTTTCAAACGCCATGTTTGGAACGCTGTCCATCTTCTTTCTCATCCTTGCCGTTGACGATACACTCAGTGATCCGTATTCAGAAGGATTGGCGACCAAGTACATCTGGGCATCGATGCTCTGCATCTTCTTGTCAGTGGTGGGCGACATCATCGATGGTCCAGTCGCCCGAAGATATTCCAAGCAAAAGCTGCTTGGAGGTTCACTTGACATCATGTCGGATTGTCTTTCATTCTGTGTTGCACCTGCATTGATGATGTTCATCATGTTTGGTCGATGGGGTGAGGCAACACCA
>DUJC01000088.1 GCA_013330015.1 Candidatus Poseidoniaceae archaeon
AAACGACGGCCGACCGGTTTTATCATGGGCGAGGTAAAAGCGGTCACAGATTCGGAGTTTGAAGGCGCACTCAATGAGAACGAATGGGTTCTCGTTGATTTCTGGGCGGAATGGTGTGGACCATGCAAAGCAATTGCTCCTATTTTGAACGATCTTGCCTCCGAACGTGACATTCTAGTCGCCAAGGTCGATACCGATGCCAACACCATGCACGCTGCTCGACTTGGCGTCCGTGGAATTCCTGCTCTCTTCTTGTTCCGAAACGGAACCATGGTCGACAACAAAAGTGGCATGATGTCCAAGGCTGCTTTGACCGCCTGGGTCGACAACCACATGACAGCTGATGACTTCTGAATCACTTGATTCGTTGACGGCGTTGTGTTTCTGCAGAACCAACTTCACGCACAAGACGTTCGCGCAACGCTTCATGCAACCACATGCCTTGCTCCAACTCGATGAGGAGGCCGTAATCGATCAAGCGCTGAGGAGGCGTCCCGTCCCAATCCAAACTGTTGGCAAGTGCTTTCCAAGGTATTGGTTTATCTGAAACCGCAAGTGTTGCCAAGAGTTCTCGTTCATCATCGGGTAGCGGTGCTAGAATTTCTTCATCCAAGAATCGTAACCAATCTTCATGCGTCGGTTTGCCATACAATTCAAGCATCTCAATCGCCAACGGGTGTCCACCTGTTCGCTCATGAACATCATTCGCATCGATATCGTGCAGGTCAAGCTCATCCAACCATTGCGAGGTTTCATCCAATGAAAGACCGGAGAGTGGCAACTCTTCAACGATGTCTCGCGTATGAACATCTCTTCGATCGTAAAAGTCCAGCGAGGTTCGAGAAATCAGAACAAAGCGCAACGGCGTTTTCTGAGAGATTTGCAGCAATGCGCCAAGGAGATTCTTCGATTCGGATGCGATGTGATGAACGTCATCGAGAACGATCAGCCAGTATGGAGGAGGACCACCGGGAGCAATCGAGAAACGTTCCCGAACCGTGTACGCATCCGTCAAGTAAGCAAGCAATCGACGTCGCCACGTATCAACGTCCAATGGGGCGCCAGGACGTAATGGAAGCGTCTCAATGAGGTTGTATGGATCGTGCTTCTCATCAATACCGAATCGATGGAGGAGACTCACAGCAAGACCAACTTCACGATCCCAAGGTTGACACGGATACCAACAAATTGAGAGATTCGGTTGCTCTTCTTGCTTACTCGCTAACCATTCTGCAACAAGTGTCGACTTTCCAATTCCTGCTATGCCTGAAACGACGGCGAAGGCCGAGCGGCCATCAAACCAGTCATCCAGACGCTTGAGTTCGTCATCTCGTCCACGCATTTTGCGGGTCTGTGGTGCGCTCGTGTGATAAGTTGCGTGAACTCCAGCAAGCGGCTGAAGTCGACCTGGCGGTGGGGTGGAATCTTCTTCATCTTGCTTCTTGATTAAACCAAAACGAATGTCGCCCCACGTTAGAACGCCTTCGTGCTGCGCATGAAGCAGCACTTGCAACAACGACATATCCGAAGCTAAACGGTCGGCAGCGTCTATCGATTCAATCTCAAGAAGTTGACCCTCTTTGTCCCGTACCAAGACCTTGGTTTCACCCAATTTGTTCGTTCGAATTTTTGCCATATCGCGACCTTCTTCAGTCAATTGCCACGTCTTTTGGCGTCGATCATCGTTCTGAATCGAACGCGTGTGTTCACTCACCCAACCTTTGCGAACAAGGTCCCGCATGGTTCGGCTGACGTTCGGCGGATGTTGTGCGCACGCTTCCGCAATTCCTGGTCGAGTCAATGCAGAAGTCACGATGAACCGGTCAGCAAGATGGTCATGGTGCAAGAGGTGCAGCAAGACGCGGTCTGAGACAGCGACGTTGACTTTTGGCAACCCCTCGGCCATGTCCCTCTGTGGAGAATATCACGTTCAAGCGTTCCGATGACCTGTGTTTCATTGTGCACAGAAAGACCACAACCCCTAATAAGATATCAACCTCGGAGGAGTATGGGTTCTGAGTTGCGTGAGAAAAGGGTCGTGGGTTGGCTCCTTATCTTCCTCATGGCTGGGATTGTCCTCTCGCCACTGAGCGCACATGCGGCAGATTCGGATGGTGACGGCGTTGAAGATTCTCTCGACGATTGCCCGTGGGCCTATGGTACCTCAAACACAGATCGTGATGGTTGTCCTGACAAAGACGGTGATGGTACGTCCGATTTCAACGATGGATGGGCGATTACAAACCCAAACTTCCAGAATGAATTCACAACAACGTCCAATAGCGAATACTTCGGCGTTGATTTCTCGCCCGATGGCGAAATGATTGTCACTGCATCCGAAGATGGATTTGTCCGTGTTTGGAACGTGACAACGCACATCAATCTTCGATCTGCGAATGCTGGAACCGATGTCAATGACGTTGCGTGGTCAAACGATGGACAGTACATAGCCGCTGCAATCAACGACGATACCATCAACATCTACTATGCAAGCAATTTGTCCTCACTTCACGGCTCAATCAGCGTCGATGTTGGAGGAGGAGATCGAGTCAATTCTGTTGATTTCTCACCGGATGGTTCGTTGGTTGCAGTAGCCATTGGTCGTTCTGGAAACAGCGGTACAAACGGAGAAATCACACTTATCAAAACCTCAGATGGAACTGAATTTGGCAACATGAATCCCAACGGAGAGGATCGATTCTACGATGTTGCGTTCTCTCCTGACGGAAAGCACGTAGCAGCTGCTGGAAATGGCGATTTCTTTGTCGTCAATGTGACGACGTCCACAGCCGTTTGGAGTATTTCCGACCCAAGCGCTTCTGTAAACGCCATTGCGTGGTCCCCGGATGGAAACTACATCGTCATGTGTGGTGGCTGGGAAGGGAGTTCTTCGAGCGTTGACATGTACGAATTCACTGGCTCATCCTGGTCACGTATCTGGCAGAAAACGATGTCGACATCCTGTGCTTCCGTTGACTTTTCTTCAGACAGCACGCAAATCGCTGTTGGGATGTATTGGTACCAAACCGATGGAAACACAGCCTATGTCTATCAAGTCGATACAGGAACTCAAGTCGATTCTGTGAGCGGCCCGAGGCCGGGCAACTGTCAGTCTGGAAGCAACAACAACTGCGGCGTCATTTACGGCATTTCCTGGAGTCCCGACAACACGCGCATCGTCACTGCCCACGGCAGAAACGACGAGGGTGTTTACTACTGGTTTGCTGATATCGACGAGGACAACGATGGTTACAACACCACGGACCAAGGCGATGGAATCGTTGACGCCTTCCCATCAGAAGGAACCCAATGGGACGACAGCGATGGTGATGGATACGGTGACAATCCTGCTCCAGCGTTCCAACCTGACGAATGTCCCAACGACTGGGGCAACAGCACCGAAGACCGATTCGGATGCACTGACTCGGATGGGGACGGTTGGTCCGACCTCAACGACTGGGCTCCGAGCAACAAGGAGCAATGGGTTGATGCTGACAACGACGGATATGGTGACAACTACCTCTACGAAATTGCATCCAATCAACTCCACATCAACCAACGTGGAGATGCTTTCCCGGACGATCCGACACAATGGAACGATACCGATGGTGACGGTTACGGCGACAACTACGAAGATGTCTCATGGAACGAATATCGAGCTCCAGAATGGCCCGGTGAAATCATCGTTGGTGCACAAAACATCGACGTCTTCCCGCTTGACAGAACCCAATGGCGCGATACTGATGGTGACTGGATCGGCGATGAGCAAATGAGTGACCGAGCCGATGGTTGCCCAACCGTTTGGGGTAACTCAACCTACGACCGACTTGGTTGCGTTGACACAGATGGTGATGGCTATTCCGATCCAGATACAGGATGGCCCGCACGAACCGATTGTTACGGAGCAGATGCCTTCCCGAATGATGCAACACAATGGTGCGATGAAGACAACGACGGCTTTGGAAGCAACCCTGATGGAAACAACGCAGACGATTGTCCGAACCAGGCTGGGCCGTCCACGGAAGACCAATACGGATGTCCAGATCGTGACGGCGATGGTTATTCGAACACTGGCGATCCGTTCCCGGATGACGGCACGCAATGGGAAGACGCAGACGGTGACAACTACGGTGACAACCCTGATGGAAACAATCCAGACTTCTTCCCCAACGATCCTTCTCAATGGCGAGACTCTGATGGTGATGGCTATGGAGACAATCCTGGCGGCACCAATGGTGACCGCTTCCCGAACGACCCTACGCAGTGGTCCGATGCTGACAACGATGGCTATGGAGACAACTTTGTCGATACGGACGGCGATGGTGTTTCAGAAGGAAACTCCGACGTCTGTCCTCAAACCTACGGTGAATCCAACTCAGCAACATCTCGCGGATGTCCTGATTCCGATGGCGACGGTTTCACCGATCCTGAAGACGCGTTCCCAGACCAACCACTTCAGTGGGCTGACCAAGATGGGGACGGCTTTGGTGACAATGTGCAATTCACCGAAGGTGACGAATGCCTCGATGTCTTCGGCAAGAGCACAGAGAACGGTGTCCAAGGCTGTCCTGATTACGACGGTGACGGTCATGCTGACCCGTTCGGTGACTTCGTTGCGAAGCCTGATTGCACAGGTGCTGACGCCTTCCCGAACGACCCGCTTCAGTGGTGCGACAAAGACGGAGACGGGGTTGGTGACAACTACGTCATCACAAACATCACCGTTCCTGACGAAGAGAACACTGGTTTGATGATTGAGCTCTGCGAGCAAATTGGCGATGCCTTCCCGAACGATGTAACACAATGGGCTGACATGGATTGCGACGGTCGCGGTGACAACAGCACTGGTATTGCTCCAGACGCTTTCCCACTTCGAAAGACACAGCAAGATGACAACGATGGCGATGGTTACGGAAACAACTTCACCAACGGAGCGTATCAACCGGACGAATGTCGAAACGAATACGGAACGTCAACCATCGATCGATTCGGTTGTCCAGACAGCGATAACGACGGTATGTCCGACTTGAATGATCCGTGCAAGTGGGATCCAGACGTTTCAGTAGGGATTCCTGGGCAGGTCACATGTTCGATAACAGAAGATCCGAATAAGGCGGACGAGGAAGAGGCGGTTGCCGAAGTCGAAGCAAAGTCATCCAATGTGGTGCTCTATGCCATGGGCGGTATCATTGCGTTCATGCTCGCAGCCATTCTTGTTGCCATGCTCGCACGACAATCAAGTCGCAACAAGATGATGCGAGAGCGAGCCATCGAGCGAAAGGCTGAGGAACAACTCATGGATGAAGAAGAGCGTCGACAACAATGGATTGACTATTACGTCGCCAATGGTGAATTCGACAAAGCACGTGAGCTTGGTTGGGTCGATCCTGCATCGCTTCCTGCATGGAAACAACATGAGATTCAGCAACAGGAAGCACTGCAAGCATCCATTCCAACGATGCTTGACCTGGATTGATTTACGTATGGTTTGTACCGTTGCCCTTTAAGTCAATGAGAACTATGCGAAAACATGGGAGAGGGGCGTATGCGTCGTCTTGTTGCAGCATCTATGGTGATGTTGCTTGTCCTCCTCATCCCGGTGAGCGCTGAAGAAACAGGTGCTGTTCGTCTCGAAATCGAGGTATTGGATGAAAACTCTAAGCCTTGGTATGGCGCAGGAGAGAGCGTTCTTCTCGGTTC
>DUJC01000026.1 GCA_013330015.1 Candidatus Poseidoniaceae archaeon
AGACAGAGAATCAACACTGCTGAGTTGCCCAGCCACTTGTGTGCGGTTTCGCTCGAAACGTGCAGACGGTAAGAAGAGGCCAACCCATTCAACCAGTCGTGCTTCCATGGTAAGATGCAATGTACGGAGCTCTTCGCTCGCTCTTAGAAGGTGCTCCAATCGACGATCAGGGTCGGCTGCAGAAACTGCAACACCTTCCTTTGCAAGCAATAGAGCCGCTTCATCAGCAACTTGCAATTGACTTGCAGTTGGTTGAGGAATCTCAAATTCAGGTAACTCAGCGGATCCATGCGCAGTTGGTTTTGCTTCAGGGAATCGCTCTTTCAGCACAACGGCTTCTGGAGGTAAATGACCTTCAGTAATCATTTGGAGGCGCTCTTTTGCACCATGAACTGAGAATCGGGCTTCGTTGATTTCGACGTCGAGGATGTCTCCTTCATCGTTGACAACGGCTGCAGATTGCCAAGAATACCACAGCCACATGATTCTTCCCAATTCACCATTGGAATTGAATGTTGTCACTTCAATGACGGCATTGAATTTATCTCGTATGATAAATAAAACCTCAATGCAAGCACGACCACCATGATTAAAAGGAACATGTCGATGGTCTGCCATGTTTTGCCCTGAGTGTGGGACCCTGTCTTTTCCTAGTCCTTCTGGAGACATTACGTGTACGAACTACAAATGCGGCTACACTGGTCCTGCCAATGTAAAGATGAAGATGGATGGGAAGGAAATCGACCTCTCCAAAACAAAAACAACCACCAAGGCTGAAAAGCGTGAATATGAAATTATCAAAGATTCAGATCAACGGAAAGGTGTCCTCTCAACAGAATCATACATGTGCCCTAAGTGCGATTGTACGGAAGTGTACTTCTATCTCGAACAAACACGATCATCTGATGAACCAGAAACTCGAATGTTGACCTGCAAAGACTGCGGTCATGGTTGGAGAGAATACTGATTAGTAATCGCTTTCAACACGCGGGGCAAGGAAGTAGTCGACTTCAGCAGCTCCATTTTCGAATGTGAAGTTCATAGCAAGTGGGAAGTTTTCCCCGAACTGAATCGTTACGTTGTCGCCAGCACCAAATCGGCGAGAGAGTGGCTCAAGGTATGTCAAGCTGTATTGGCTTCGTGCAGCGCCGTCGCAGACAAGTTCGTCCATTTCGTCCTTGTCAAACGAGATGTTGACGGAGTCTGTGTTGTTGCGTACGTGTACCTTGAATGAGGATTCGTCGATGCTGAAATTCACGAGGTCGCCAACTTGCTTTGCGGCCTTGAGTGCCTGTCCAAGTTCTGCACCGTTCATCACGACCTTGCACGGCAGGTCCAACTTCGGCAAGGATGGAGGTGATGCCATTGTGGCGTTGTCAAGCGGACGAAGGTTGCGGACAATCTTGCCGAGACTCATGGTGAAGTCACCACCATCTTGATGGGATATTTCAATCAAATCTCCTGAACCACCAAGCGTGGTTACTTCTCGAATCTTCTTCATTTCGAGACCAATTTTTTTCGCATCCAGTTCCCAACCATCAAACGCTGCTGCATCGACCGTGAGTTTGATCATGGCAACGTGAGATGAATCAACGACTCGTACGGTCAATCCATCTTCATCAAAGTCAAATCTTGCATCCTCGACAACAATCATGAGTGTATCGAGAATCTTGCTAATCAGTTCTTGGCGAGCTGTGACGTTCAACATATGAGGCACCCCTGCAAGTATCCTCTCATTTCGACGGCTTATGAACTTACTATTCCACACATGCCCATTTCGCGCGTTGGATGACCTTTCATTCGCCGACGTCTTCAAGAACCCTCGGCACAAGTAATCGACATGACTGAAGCGCTGGATATTGTTATCATCATCATTGCGAGTGGACTAGGCATTGGCCTTGGTTGGCTTCTTGCAAAGATGAAATTTTCAACGGAATTGGTACGTGCTGAAGTTGAAGCACAAGCCGCACAGGGCAACAAGGCAACCCTTGTGGCTGAAATGGAAAGTGTTGCAACCGCTGTAGCACGTCAGAATTCAGAGGACTTTCTTCGCTTAGCAGAGGAACGTCTGGGCAAGGTCCAGTCTGAGGCCAACAAGGATTATGATGCACGCAAGAAGGAAGTCGAACTTCTTGTTTCTCCGATCAAGGAACACCTCGAAAAGTTGGAAAAAGCCACCAACGACATGGAAAAGAATCGAGAAGGTGCCTATCAGGGCATCAAACGAATGGTTGAAGGGTTGCAAGAGCAAACAACCAATCTTCGTGACACCAATGTCAAACTCTCAACCGCCCTTCGAGGCTCGATTAAAGCAAGAGGAAATTGGGGTCAAGTGGCACTCAAGAACATTGCAGAAGCAGCAGGTATGCTCGAGCATTGTGATTTTGACGTCGAGGTAACACTCAAATCAGGAGCGGGCGGTGCTCGAGTAGACCTCTTGGCGAAAATACCGAATGGAGGCCATGTGCCTGTTGATTCGAAGGTTCCACTGGCTGCCTATTGGGATGGGCTGGAAATGGATGATGGAGAGGCCCGTGCCCTCAAAATGAAAGAGCATGCCAACGATGTCAAAAAACACGTCAATGATTTGGCAGCTCGTGACTATCCTCGATTGTTGGAAGGAACTGATTTTACAGTCATGTTCATCCCTGCTGAGCCGATTCTCTCTACGGCCTTTGAATACGAACCATCCTTGCAGGAATATGCATTCAGCAAGCACGTCCTCATTGTCACACCAGTCACACTTCTCGCTCTGCTGCGAACAGTGGGCCTCTACTGGCATCAGCAATCCATGGCTGAAAACGCACGAGAAATTCACGGACAAGCCAAGGAATTCTACGAGCGAGCAACGAAATTCAGCCACGATCTTGCAAAACTGGGACGAAACCTAAACACCGTCGTTGGTGCTTACAATGATGCAGTCGCAACGTAC
>DUJC01000168.1 GCA_013330015.1 Candidatus Poseidoniaceae archaeon
AGGCATATCCCATAATCAGCATGAACAAAATTCCCCCAGCTGCACCTCCTAATGTAGCATACAAATTCGCTAAGAACAACAGGAAGAAAATGACTGCTGCAATGGCGATAATCATTGCTGCTGGCCAATATGCCCAACGACGACGTGAGCGATACGAGAACCATGTCGAGGTGGTAATGAAAAGTGGAATCGCCCACATCAACATAGCTCCTCGGCCAATGTATTGTTGAGATAGGCTAGCAAAATCCCAAGCAATGAGAACGATGATGAGACTGTCAATAGCAAGGATAAGCGCTGTACTTCGGTGTGTTTGATCAAAAATAGCAGAAAGAGTGGCAGAAGCACGCTGCCCACCCGAACCAGCCAGGACGATATCATCGCCTCTGTTCCCTGCCATAGTTCTACCAGTTGCTGCCCTCACATGAAGGCTTGTGAACAGCGAAGAAGTCTTCATGGTCAATACGCTCGCAAGGACATGAGCGTCCGTGATACCGACGTTGAGAAGCGTGGTGCTAGTCTTTCTGGCAAGCGCATACTGGTTGGCGTCACGGGTGGTATTGCTGCAGTCGATACAGTTCGGCTTCTTCGTGAAATGCGACGACATGGAGCCGAGATGCTCGTGATTATGACCGAAAGTGCACAACGAGTCATTACGCCACTTGCTGTTGAGTGGGCAAGTCAATGCGAAGTCATTACCGATTGGGATGGTGATATGAAACAGCTTGAGGATGTTGATGCCATTCTTGTTGCTCCAGCAACGCGAAACACGATTGCAGCACATCTTCACGGGATGCAACAAGGACCACTCCTCATGGCGTTGAGCGCTGCACGGTCAAGAAATACCCATGTTCTGATGATTCCAAGTATGCATGCAGACCTTGCAGACGATCCAGTGACCGATGACATCGTTGAGCGGTTGAGGGACGAAGACATTGATGTGATGTGGGGTGACCTCGAAGAAGGAAAGAGAAAGACTCCAAATCACGAACACATCGTTGCTCGATTTGCACACGGTATCCATGCGCACTCGAAGAATCGTAAGAGCGTCGTCGTAACGCTTGGTGGGACATATTCACCGATTGATGATGTCCGTGGGGTTCAAAACACGAGTTCTGGTTCGACGGGATATGCAATCGCTGACGAACTCTATCGTTATGGTCATGATGTGACCTGTGTTGTTGGTCGAACAAGTGTCGAGCAGCCATCGTGGTTACCACTGTGCATCAAAGCAGAACAACCTGATGAAATGCTCGCTGAACTCAAAGCGCTCTCAAACGATGAGATACATGCATGGGTCCACACTGCCGCAGTTCTCGACTATGTTGTAGAAACACCTGCAGAGGGGAAATTAGCAAGTCAACAAGGCCCACTGCGGGTTCAGCTCGTTGAGGGTGCCAAGCACATCCAGGAACTCAAAGAGAAGGTTCGTGGTTCGACTCGAATCGGGTTCAAGTTGGAAACCGGTATAAAGCAACGTGATCTTATCCATCGTGCAACAGCCCAAATTGAGCATTCCGAAATGACAGCCGTGATTGCCAATCGTCTGGAAGATTTGGGAGATTCATCGAAACCTCGAGGCTATCTTGTCGACAAACAAGGAAGTCATTTCGTCCTCGAAACACAGTACGATCTTTGCGATGCACTAAGGACAATCATTGAACGAGGCGATTGAGATGCGACGATTTGCGATCGTTGGCCATCGAGCCATGAGCAAGGGCAAGTTGCCATTGAACGACCTTGCAGGTGGTGCTGGGAGGATGGACGTGCTCATTCGAGCGGTCATGTCCTCGCTGCTCACCTCACATGGACTTCGAGACAATGTCGAAGTCGTCTTGCATCTCCAAGGTGGACCTGGGCCGCATCGAAGACTGAAGTTTGTAGGTTCAGAGCTCCGAGGATTTCATGCAGAAGAGCGTAGCGTTGCAGGCCTGATTGCAAAAGTCATCCGAGAGCCTCTACCGGCGATTGGGCACTGGATTGAGCGAACCCCTGGACTCTACGACGGAGGAGGCTCGTTGTCCCATACATTGGCGGAATGGAAGGATTGCATTACGGTTCGACTCGATGCTGATGCACAGCGATTGTGGAACGTGAACAGTACCATTCCAATGCAATCAACTCCAACTGAGGGCTCCATTGCATTCCTTCTCTCCGATGATCAACCGTTGGATACGGATCAAGGAATTCCACGTTCCCTCGGGTCGACGTGGTTGCAAGGTCACCATGCCATTGCGATCTGTCATTTCTTGTTGGATGAAGGTGTTGAACTCAACCTTTGAACCACATCGGATGTCCAGTTTCATCCGATTGAAGTGCGTGTGCAAGTAAGGCATCATCAAGAGCAAGTGGATGAGTTTGGGGCCAGGTGGGAAGTGAGGAAATACTTGCAATCCCCAAAGCGACAGAATCGCAATCACCGCTTTCAACTGTTTCATTATCAATATATGCAGCACCAATCGTGAACGTTGATTCAACAGAACCTCCTTTTCCTTCAGAGAATTGCACAGCGTTTCTGTACCAACGCATACCCAGTCGTGTGGTTTGGTAGGAGCCATTCCATTCAGGTGGAACGTTCAAATTCAACATCAACTCTCCATTTTTGAAAGCGCTCATGAGTTGTTGCTCAGCTTCAGTGGCTGAACGCTCAGGTGCAGGATTTGGCCATGAGGAAACATGCTCGGCATGTAGATCGATGTGAGGACGGCAGAGGTTTTCTGGTGTTTTCGGCACCAGAGGGAGGACCCGTTGAACGAGTTCGACAGTCGCTTCGATCCCAACCTTCATGCCTTCAGGATCGAACGATGTGTACGAACTTGCAATGGCAGGAATGCCATACAGGCCTGCTTCTCGAGCGGCTCCCATCGTCCCACTGTGATAGGAATCTTGTGATAGGTTTGGACCAAGATTGACACCCGACAGGACCAAGGATGGTTGAATGTCAGGCAGGACATGATTGAGGCCTCCATCAAGGGCAACAATCATTGTATCGCATGGGGTACCATCAAGGGCAAACAAATGCACGCCAATCGATTCATCAAGGTCCCATTGTTGAATCAATTCCCTTCGGTTGTGTAGATCGATGGGTTTACCGAGATTCAATTGCATACTGCATGCAGATTTGTTTCCAGATGGGGCGAATGCCACAAGTGGAATACCTGCTTTGTTCATGGCTTTGACAAGCATCTCAAAGCCGGGAGCATCGATTCCATCATCGTTGGTCATCAAAACCCATTTTGTATCCATCATTCAGCCTCCACTACACGGTCTTTGTTATCAAGTGATGTTTGATTGGTGAGATGTTCCCCATAAATGATTGAAAGAATGCCGAGCATCAAAATTGGACCGCCAATCCAAGTCCATATCCCAGGAATACCAGTCGAAAAGAACATCCAGCCAATCAGCGAACCAAGCACTGGCTCGAGTGTGACGCTGATTGATATCAACAAAGGCGAGACATATTTGAGGCAGTAATTGAGCCCGGTATGACCTAAAATTCCTGCAATGAATGCCAGCAAAATAAACCAAACCAACGTTTCGTGTCCGAAGTATCCAAAAGCTCCGAATTCAGAAAAACCGTCTTCGAGCAACCACGAGGCAGGAAGCAAAAGGAGACCACCAATGAGGGTTACAGGGAACGCATAGAGGAACAGAGGCATCCATTCTCGAAGTATCCGTCCGCAGACGATGTAACCAACCACAAAGACCGCACCAAAGAATGCCAACTGATCACCAAAAATGGTGACAGAACGTTCACCTTGTACATCACCTGCATCGAGCATTGAAATCGCAGCACCCGTAAAAGCAGCGATTCCACCGATCAATTCCAATCGGTTAGGTTTCCGAACGAAGAGAAACATACCAATCAGAATGACCAATGGATGAGCAGTCACGAACAACAATGAGTGAGTCAGAGAAGTATAGTCGAGCGATGTGACCCAGAAGCCGAAATGGAGAGCCAAGAATGCGCCACTTGCAAGGATGATTTTCGCTGTTGATGCGCTCCATAATTTGGATTTCACCTCATGATCGATCTGATAGAATTGCCAAACAGCCAGCGGTGCAAGAATCAATGCAGTCAGTTGCAGGCGCCATGAAGCACGCAACAAGGGGTCAATTTCATCCACATGCGTGAAGATTGCCCCAGCACTGGAAACGCCACATATCGCCACTCCAAGAACCAGCCAGACATGTGCTGGGACAGAGCCACCACGCATGGCGGTCACGACTCGTTGACCAGTTCAGCATCCATGACCGGTGGAGCGCCAATGACACCCGCACGCTTGAACAGAGCATAAATGACCCAACCGATACCGACATTCAGTCCAACAAATCCAGCCATACGGCCAATGTACCAACCTGTGGCATTCGGATCAGGAACAAGTGTATCAATGAACGAGAGAATACTCGACTCCGTTCCGAAGAAGGCTTCACCAGTCAAGAGACCTGCAGCGACCATGAATGTGCTGAGGAGAATGAGGGCACGCTTCTTTTCTGCGGCTGTCGCTCCTTCTTCTGCCTTGATTGCCTCGATTTTCGGCTTGAGCTTCTTTTCTTCCCATTTGTCGCGGCTGTAACCACCGATGAGCATAGGAAGTGTGTGTGGGACATCAAGATACATTCCCAGGCCAAACGACGTTCCCATACCAGTGACCCACTCAACGAACATACCCAAGAGGAAACCAAGTGCGAGGAGCATCAAATCACCTTGTCCTTCAGCGAAGATGACCGAGAAGGTTGCGAAGGCGTTGGCCTGTGGAGCAATCAAGTCAATTCGACCCTCAGCAAGTTGAATCGAGAGGAAGATAGCGACTGCTGCACCAATGATGGCTCCAGGAACAACACCCATGATGTTCCCTTTCGAAATGTGGTATGGTCGGTTACCGATGTAGAGGCTGTTCTTGTAATCACCAATGACCGTACCCGACATAGAGATTGCTGAACCGAAGACGGTGGTTCCAACGAGACCGAGGAGAACTGCATCTTGTTTGTTCAAACCGAGTGCTTGATCAAAGTTGAGGAAGATTCCCAACAGCATAAGCAGAACGATGAATGAGGTTCCTGAAACCGGCTCAATACCTGTTTCACCCATGACACGTACGGCGATGGCTCCGAGAAGGAACGTCGTCATGATGAGAACCGTTGCAAAAATGATCGCAGCAGCGATTGGGAAACCGCCGACCCAGAAGATCAGAATCATTGACAAGAACGTCAGTCCCATAAAAATTGGAATGTGCATGAGCGGCCATTCGTACCAGCCCTTACCTTCCATGTATTCTTGGGAACCTTCGCCCTTGAAAGCGGCACCAATGTCCTTGAAGATGTTCGCAAAGGTCCGCCACATCTTGGCCAAACCAAACATTCCACCGCCAACAATGGAACCAATGGCAATGGTTCGAACGGTCTTGGAGAAGGCAATCATTTGCAATGCTTGACCACCTTCACTTGCGTAGGCTTGGATAGGGACATTGGCCTGCATCGTAGCATCGTAAACAGGGAAGTTCGCAAATACAGCAAGTGGAACGAGGAAGAACCAGCCAACGAGCGTACCAAGGTTGACCAAGAATGCCACTCGAGTCTTCATGAACCAACCAATAGCGAACATCGAAGGTGTCAGAGCGACACCGACGTAGGTGTAGGCGAAGGGATTCCAAGCTGATTCTTCAGACCACTGCGTGTACTTCTTTGAAGAACCATCTTCGTAAATTCCAGACGGCTGATGGATTTTACCTGCACTGTAAAACGAGGCAAGGCCAACATCACCAACGTGCAATGTCTCTGCGAGATAATCCATGACTGAGAGTTTCTTATCAGAAAGCCAAATGAGAGGATATTCAATCAGGAACATTCCAATCATTGTAATTCCAGTCCACACACCAATGGTCTTCAGCGACTCACGAGCGTGTTCGACAGCACCTGTATTGACGTCTGACGCAATGTCCAACATCTTCAGTGTCGCTTCAAAGCCAGGGAGAGGGAGCGGATCTTCAACCAGCCAAACCCTTCGGAAGATGATGAAATACATCACACCAAGGAATCCAGCGAACATGGAGGCTACAATTGCAATGAATGCAAGCCTGAACGCTTCGCCATCTTCCAATGTGATAAGAGGCCCATCAGCCAGTGAATACTGTGCTTTCGATGCTAACAAGAAGATAGCAGGGAAGGTGAAGATAAATCCTGTTGAGGCGTGTGTGGCTCCCGTTGTTGCAGATGTAGCGATGTTTACCTCAGAGGGAGACCACTTCAGTGCCATTCCCAGTAGGTAGGCAATGTACCATGCAGCTGAGATGGCGAGACCAAGTTTCAGGCCAATGTAGGCCGTAACACCTGAAAAGATGGCACCGATGGCGATGCCAATCATCACCTTGGATGGTGACCAGTGAGAAACTTCGAAGGATTCCTCGAGATTCTTTTCCTCAAGGTATTGCTCTAAAACACCTGTATTGAGATTGTTGTACATCTCATCATCGAGCCATGTTAGCGAACCATCCTCGATGGCTTTGAGACCTTTCGCAGTAACCGGTTGACGGTATGCTGAACGTTGAACCGTTGAGCCCGAAGAAGATTGCTCGTCCATAGTGTCCACTCCCAACGTTGTATTGGTGACGCGGGCACTTGAATACAGTTGCCCCTTAATGTACTGCTTTTTTATCATCCTGAGCATCAAAACGGCGAAGCATGCTCAACGGGCGAGCTGGAATGCCAACCCAAATTTCACCATCAGGAATGACCTTCCTCTTTGGTAGGACCGCACGACTACCAAGGATGCAATTTTCTCCGATTCGAGAACCAGGTCCTACCATGGTCGCTCCACCGATGGTGGAATTCTTTCCAACGACCACTTTCTCCAAGACGAGATTGCCTTTCTCGACAAGATGTCCGTTGATGGTTGCACCACCTCCAACGACGACGTTGTCTCCGAGTTCAACCAGAGACGGATCGTTAATTGTCGATGTATTGATGTTGACATTCTT
>DUJC01000106.1 GCA_013330015.1 Candidatus Poseidoniaceae archaeon
CATGGTTTGAGCAACAGCCTCGTACGTCAATGTACCTGATTTTGAAACGATACCAATCCGTCCTTTAGCGTGAATGTGTCCAGGCATAATTCCAATCTTAGCCCCACCGTTCTCGCCAGGGGTGATGATGCCTGGACAATTCGGTCCAATCAATCGCACACCTGGGCGATTCTCGACGAACGCAACGGCCTTGACCATGTCAAGGGTTGGAATGCCTTCCGTAATGCAAACAACAACACCTTCGCCTTTGATTTGGTCGAAAGCATCAGCAGCCTCCATGATGGCTTCACCAGCGAATGGTGGTGGAACGTAAATGACGGTTGCATCAGCATCCGTTGCCTCAATCGCTTCAAACATTGAGTTCCAAACTGGGAAATCTTTTCCTTGGAGTTCAACGGTTTGGCCGCCCTTTCCGGGCGTACAGCCTCCAACGATGTGAGTCCCGTATTCGACCATCTTGTCGGCATGGAACATGCCTTGCTTTCCTGTGATTCCTTGTACCAATACCTTTGCGTTTTCTTCGATCCAGATTCCCATCAGGCCTCACCTCCAATCAATTGTACAATCTTCTGCGCACCATCTGTCAAGTCATCAGCAGGATGGATGTTGAGTGTAGAAGTAGCAAGAATTGCCTTGCCTTCATCCACGTTGGTTCCTGCTAGTCGAACAACGAGTGGAACATTGAGGTCCAGCGCTTCAGTTGCAGCAATCACACCACGAGCAATGATGTCGCAGCGCATGATTCCACCAAAGATGTTGACGAGGATGCCTTTGACGTTGGGATCTTCAAGAATGATCGAAAACGCCGTCTTCACTTGTTCCTCGTTGGCTCCACCACCAACGTCAAGGAAGTTAGCAGGTTCTCCCCCATACAACTTGATGACGTCCATGGTGGCCATGGCAAGACCTGCTCCATTGACTAGACAGCCGATGTTGCCATCGAGTTTGACATAGGAGAGGCCTGTTTCCTTTGCTCGGATTTCAACATCCTCTTCTTCAGAGAGGTCGCGTAGGTCGTCCCAATTCTTGTGACGGAATTCTGCGTTCTCATCGAAGCTGACTTTGGCATCCAAAGCAACCATCTCATCATCGCCTGTTCGCACCAATGGGTTGATTTCGACCATTGCACAGTCCTCTTGAACGAACAGTGCATAGAGCGAACGAAGCATCTTTGCAAACGACTTATGTGCTGCACCGGAGAGTCCGAGTGCAAGACCAAGATCACGAACTTGGTAACCCATCAGACCTACATTGGGGTCAACGTTGACTTTGTGCAACAATTCTGGAGTTTCCTCAGCGACCTCTTCGATGTCCATCCCACCTTCCGTTGATGCCATGATGAGAACTGATTTCTCTTCACGGTCGACTAGCAAGGCAAGATAATACTCGTGAGCAATATCGCATCCTGATTCAACGTATAGATGGTTGACAAGTTTACCTTCGTCACCGGTTTGCTTGGTCACAAGGACGTGTCCCAAAATATTGGTAGCGTAGGTTTCAACATCCTCTCGAGAAAAAGCGATTTTTACACCACCTTCCATCAGGAGATCTCCTGAGTTTGGACAGTAGAGATTTCCTTTTCCTCGGCCACCTGCATGGATTTGAGATTTGACTGCAACAACCTTTGACTGAAGCGTATCATAGGCCTGAAGTGCATCTGCAACGCTTGTGCAGTGGACGCCATCGAGGACCTTTACGCCATGGGCTTTGAACAGAGCTTTACCTTGGTATTCGTGGATGTTCATTGTATCACCAAATGCTCCGAGAGAAAGAACGTCTTTGAACTGTGCGGCTACGTTGTCTCAATCATCCAAACCACCAACACTACAAGTTGAAAAGCGAAAACAGTGCGCATTAAGCATGCAGGTCGTGGTATTGGCGGGAGGTTTCGGCACACGACTGCGTCCTTGGACCTATGAAATTCCAAAACCAATTCTACCAATGTTGGACAAAACACTCCTCGAACACGTTGTGGAAGTTGTACCGAGCGACAAAGTCGACGAGGTTGTAGTAGCGGGTGGATACAAAATTGATGATATTGAAGCATACTTCAAAGAGGCGGATGTCTCTTACGATGTTCGAATCGTCAGAGAAACAGAACCCCTCGGAACAGGAGGTGCACTTGGTAATTGCAGAGACGTTGTCTCAGGGCAATTCGTCTGCCTGAATGGTGATATCATCTCATCCTTGGACATGCAGGTTGGACTTGACTTGCATCAAAAAAACAGAGGCATTGGAACACTGGCACTTTGGGAAGTTCAAGACCCAACACCATTTGGAATCGTAGGTCTTGATGATGATCAACGCATCACGCAATTCAAAGAAAAACCTGCTCCACAAGAAGTCTTTTCAAATCTCATCAATGCTGGATCATATGTGTTCGAAGACGACATCTTCGACTACATTCCCTTAGGACGGAGTTCCCTCGAGCGCGAGGTCTTCCCCGTTCTTGCTGAAGAACGTAAGCTCAACGGTTTCTCCTTTGATGGCTATTTCATTGATGCAGGAACCCCAAAGAGCTGGTCTCTCGGGGTCGAGGCAAGCATTGCACATGAACGATGGAAAGGCGGCAAGCGGATTGATTCCAACTGGCATGCAGATGATTCCGTCAATATCCATGGTGATAGCAAGGTCGAGAACAGTATGCTCTCAACAGGAGCATCGATCACGTCTGCTCAACTCTCCAAATGCAGCCTTCTCAACAACGTTCAAGTCGGAAGCAATTCGAAACTTAATGAAACACTCATAGGAAGAAACTCGACAATTGGAAAGAACTGTACATTGGACAGCGTGGTTGTTGATCACGATTCGATTGTTCCAGACAATACTGTTCTTTCCTGTGCACAATGGCCGCTTATCGAGTGATAGAACGGAAGATATCAAGAAGAATTAATGCGTGGGATTATTATGCAGCCCCTCATTGTAGTCAATTTCAAAACCTATGCGACGGCCATGGGTCAGAGGGCAGTCGATTTGGCACAAGCGATGGAACGAGCATCCAAGGACCATGTTAGGATGATTGCTGTCGTATCTGCCTTTGACCTCCATTCAGTCAAACAAGCCGCACCATCCTTGGAAGTGTGGAGTCAGCATCTCGACCCAGTTGGACAAGGTTCATTCACAGGTTGGCTCCAACCTGAAAACGCTATAGAAAGGGGTGCTCAAGGGACGATTATCAACCATGCGGAGCACAAAGTCGACATCGAACATGTCCAGCAACTCATGCAGCAATTACCGGATGAGTTCCCGATGTGTGCTTGCGCAGCCGATGTTGATGAAGCGCATCAATTAGCAGAGCTTGGCCCTACATTCATTGCAGTTGAGCCACCTGAACTCATAGGCGGAGACGTTTCAGTGACAACAGCAGACCCTGCCATCGTTTCTGATACGGTCAATGCCGTTCGTGCGATTAATCCTCACGTTCGCGTCCTTTGTGGCGCTGGTGTGAAGGATGGAAAGGACGTTAAAACCGCTGTTGAACTTGGTGCACATGGCGTCTTGCTCGCCTCTGGTGTGACCAAAGCGAGTGATGTCGATGTCGTGCTTGCTGACCTTGTCGCTGGCTTGGAAAACTGAGGGGTTGAACAAATGGCTCGCAAAACGAAACGCAAGCCTGTTCGGATTGCACATGAGTTGTCCAGAACTCGTCGTAAGGCCATCGAAAAGGCCCTACAGGAGCACCAAATCGAAGATCGTGCTGAATGGGATCGAAATTCGGAATGGGGCGATTATCGCTTCTACCGAAAACTGGTGAAAAGAGGAACCATTCGAACGATTGAACTTCCATTGCTCGAAGTCACCATCGGCGACCCATGGTCAACTTCTGTGACCATCATTCACGGCAAGCGCCCAGGTCCTACAATCACCATTCTTGGAGGCATGCATGGAGATGAACTGACTGGTCCTTCTGCTTGTACGCATTTGTTGAGTACGGCATTTACCGACCAAGAAAGGCCACTCGACCCAGAAACATTGGCAGGTACCATTCGAATCGTCCCCGTTGTGAACATGCCGGGTTACCGATCAAAATCGAGATATTTCCCCGATGGAAGAGATTTGAATCGAAATTTCCCCGGCAACTCAAAGGGCTCATCGACTCGAAGAGTTGCTGCTCAAGTATGGAAATATCTCGTCGAAGATTCGGATGCAATCATTGACTTACATAGCGCAGGAAAAGGGCGTTCAAACATGCCTCAACTTCGAGTTGACCTCGCTCATGCTGGTTCAAACATCCTTGCTAAGGCATTTGGAATCGAAATTCTCCTCGATTCGAAACCGCCGAAAGGATCGCTTCGCAACAATGCAAATTTGGAGGACATTCCAGCCATAACTTACGAAGGTGGAGGAGCAAACTGGCTTGATCAAGCATCGGTGAAAGTTGCTGTTCATGGCGTCATGAACGTTCTTCGAAAACTCAAGATGGTTCCAGGAAAGCCACACAGACCTCGGTTCAGAATGCTTGCAAGTGGGTCAACATGGCTCAGAGCTGGTGAAGGGGGTCTCCTCGACTTGTTTGTTGATAGTGGTTCAATTATGAAGGAGGGAGACGTCGTTGCCCGTATATCCGACCCAGCCACACCTGGCCTATCTGTCGATATCCTTGCCCCAGAAGATGGACTCATGATTTGTATTGCGACCAACCCATTCGTAGCAGCAGGTATGCCGGTTGGTCATTTCCTGCCCGTTTCGAAACACATGTCTCTTCTTGAAGAGCAAGTCGATGGATTTGGCCGTTTCATCACACAAGGATCTCTTGATGAGCCTGTATGGCGAGAAGAAGAGGAAATCGAAGTCGAAGTTCGTGGCGAATGGGATGGTGGAAGTGTCGACAGTGGATGGCTTGAAGCAACACTGGAAGAAGTCAATCGAGAAGACAACACGGAAGAGGAAGCATGAGCAGAGGGTAGCGTTAGCACCGACCGACTGCAACCCCATTGATTTGCTAATACTTGAGCAATGGGTGTTCGGATGAACCCTCTGATTGATTCATTCTTCATTGCGTAATGCATCAAGCAATTCTTCATACAATTCAAAATTTATTCTGACGGGCCCGCCACTCCTAATTCCGGGGCTTGACGAAGTACGGAAGTGATTGGATAGATTTCCTCTGCTCTTTATTGTAAGATTCCCCCCCTCCTCTAATTTTTCAAGATGTATGAAATGAGGCCATGTTCTATTACCTGGGTTTAGTGAATCGTCTTCCTCAAAGAAAGTGGACAAATCGCTTGCTATGTCAATCGTATATGGGATCTTTACTTCATATTCTACCCATCGGAATACGTTGAGTGGATAATCTGGGTTATCGTCTAACCAATGACCTTTTTCCAATCCTAGTGTTCTTGTATTGACCATAAGGAACATCACTATGTCTCCTTTTCTTATTTTCAAATGATTTCTCACATTTTCTGCATTATTTCTAAAAGCCCAAAAGTGGATGTCACTTTTCTTTGACCTCAAATTCCTCATCCTGGAGTAATTGTAATTTGTTGTTGAGTCCTGTGAGCCTTTTGGCGATACAAGCCAGTATTGTCTACCAGCTTCTGAATCAAGACCTTTGGAAATAGCAGTGTCCATTGCTAAACTCATCGATCGCTTTCCAAGCCATCTTTGCCAATGTTGAAAGTCGATTTTATTCATCGTGATGTCTTTTTGTTTTTTATCTTCAACTAATGACACAATATGCCCTTTTTTCTCTCTTAGAAATCTTAACTGATCTTTACCATAAGGGCCACTGGATTGCCATTTCACTTCTATGGGCAAATCCGTTCCATCGGTAAAAAAAATCACTAAATCAGGTATTACGTTATACTCCTCGTTGTTATCATTTACAGAAGTCATTTTCATTTCTGGAACGATTAGATTAATTTTTTTGGAATGACACCTCTCTGGCAGTAAACTATTCGGGGATATATCCTCTAGCATTCCGTAATAACATTCTAACAAATATCTGTGCAGGAGTTTTTCTGAAAATGCATTCAAGTTAACTTCCTTCATGGTTAACCCCACAAGCATTGAAGATATAACTTGAAGGATTTGCAAAGGGGGGCCCTTTGCTTACCCCTCCAAGCAATGGGTACCCCTTGCTTACCCGTCAGAGCAAAGGGGGCCCCTCTGATCAGAAGTTATCAAATCAAAGGCTTGCAGTCGCCCTTATCAAATGCTATGCATTGGAAAGGACAGATAGATATCCAATAATCTCAGTCTCTACAAACTAATGGAATTAGGCAAAAACCCACAAATTTTCTCCTTAATTGATTAATGCGTAATTAGATT
>DUJC01000020.1 GCA_013330015.1 Candidatus Poseidoniaceae archaeon
TTAATCACCAATCGTGAGTCAGGATTGAGCGCCCTTGCAACAGCCCTTACAGGATATGCTCCCGCATGGGGGTTGCACCTCGAGTCAAATCGTCAACCGAACATCAAGGTCGTTGTTGCATGCAAACTGGAAACGCTCTCCGACTATTCCATCCTTGGTGACTGGATTGGAAAGAATGCGAAGCCTGAGTGGGACCTGCCGTTCGGACCAATGCCGTATGTTGAGGGTCTCGATGATTTCATTTCCTTTGCGCGAAAAAAGGCATTAACTGCTGCAGCCGCCAATTACGGCTCACCGATGATGTGGGTGGAAGGGCATACTGAACCGCCTACGCAACCCATTGATTCCATCGATTGGGAAGGAACGCTTGTCTTTACTCAATCAGATCTCGAGGCCCGTTATGAGGAACTCAGTCCTCAAGGAAAGGTGGATCTCATCGTTATTGGATGTCCACAAGCCAGTTTGGAAGAAATGCGGACGACTGCAGCAGCGCTTCGCACGCACATGGAGTTTGGAGAATCCATTCCAAATCAACGGCTATGGGTGTTCACAAGTCAAGAGAATTATGCCTTGGCTGAGGCGGATGGAACTGTTTCAATGTTGGAAGAAGCAGGTGCCTTGGTTCTCGTTGACACTTGTCCAGAGGTCACGCCCTACAACCGAGACAAATACAATCATTTGTTGACAAATTCGATGAAAGCAGAACATTACCTGACCAGTGGTCTGAATCGAATCCCCACGAGTGTGGCTTCAATCGAGGAATGCGTTCGTCATGCCATTGACCCTGAGCGAGCAAATGGGCCAACGCCAGTGCTTGCTCAATCTTCCCATGGTGGTCACGTTAGTGCAAAGACGTCGCAGACTGGCCTTCAAACCATCAACGGTTCTGGTTTGAATTCACAAAGCGACTTCTGCGTTGAAGGTCGAGCGATGGTAACCGACGTTCCAATTACGTATCTTGGCTATGTTAACCGTGATACTGGCGTTGTTGAGGAAGCCGGACATCCCCTTGATGGTCGTGCGATTGAGGACACAGTTCTCATTTACCCGAAGGGATCTGGTTCAACCGTTGCTCCCTACGTTCTGATGGGCTTGTTGTACGAAAACAAGGGTCCACTTGCCATCGTCAATCGGGACGTCTGTCCGTTGACGCTTCCTGCATGTTCGCTGTTGAACGTCCCATATGGACATGGGTTTGAGGAGGACCCATGCATGATGGTCAACGATGGAGACCTTGTTCGATTGAAGCGAGAGCAAGGACAGGTTTCGATTGAAATACTTGAGCGAGTGTGAAACGATGCGAATCCTCGTCACAGGAGGTGCTGGTTTTCTCGGTTCAAGTCTTGTTGAATCCCTTGTGGAAAACGGCCACGACGTTGTTGTCATCGATAATTGTTGGAGAGGATTGAAAGAGAACTTGCGTATGGTTGAAGACAACATTGCCTTCATCGAGGGAGATGCATGTGTTTCGACGACCTATGAGATGATTGCAAACCCGAGTAGTGTTGACATTGTCTATCATCTTGCAGCCATCAATGGAACCAAGTGGTTTCATGAAGAACCGAGGATGGTGATGGATGTTAATCTCAATTCGACGTTGCGTTCCCTTGAGTTTGCAGAACAAAACAATTGTCGCTACGTCTTCACTTCGTCACCTGAAGCATATGGAGAATCAGAAATTATGCCACTCGGAGGCAATGAAGCCTCGGTTTTTCCTGTTGCACACGAACACCAACGACATGCCTATGGAGCGAGCAAGTATCTTGGTGAATTGGCTGTTCAACACGCTTTTCGCCAAGGTCTCGATGCACGCATCGTGCGCCCATTCAATGGCTACGGGCCTCGATTGCTCGGCAGCGAATATGGTCAAGTGGTCGCAATGATGTTGCAACGTGCTGTTCACCAAGGAGAGATCATCGTTCATGGTGACGGTTCGCAAACTCGTTCGTTGACCTACATTGATGACCTCGTTCGTGGTATCAAGGCCGCAGGTCTGGTTGATGGTCTTGAAGGAATGAGTTTGAATCTCGGTTCTGAGGAAGAATGCACCATGCTTGACCTTGCTCAACGAGTCGCTGAAATTGTTGGGACCGAAACAGGTCAAACGGTCCGAATTCGCTACGAGCAAGGGCATCCGGGCGACTCAAAACGCCGTTTACCCAATCTCGAACAGACCAAGAAGCATCTGAATTGGCAGGCCAGCACTACACTCGAAGACGGACTTACTCAAACACTGCGATCGATGTTGTAATGCCACTCTGTCGGCGTTGCCATGAGACGATTCAAACCGTGTTGACAGAGAATATGTGCAGGTTGAGCATCATCAAGCACACCTGGGATGAGAATGTCTGACAACCGGAGGATGGCTAATTTGGCTTTAGCATCGGGAAGATCGACTTCCTCAACCAATTCACCAACGATGGCAAATGCAGCATCGTTCATGACGAGTTCGTTTGTTTCCAAACTTTCCAACCCAAACGCCTCCCACTCACTTGTACCGTGGGCGATTGGCTTTGCAGTTTGTTCAACCACGGTTGCTGCATCCAATGAGACCGGGAGGAAGTTGAGAACAGCCTTCTTTGTCTGTCGTATGTTCAGCAAGGTATCTCTCCAACGATCGTTGCGGTCTGCTGAGAGCGATACAACCGCCATCGGTGGTGAATTGGATACAACTGACAGCGAGGTGTAAGGGGCAATGTTGCGAACTCCTTCATCGGATGATGTCGCGATGAGCGCCAACGGCCGTGGACTTGCGAGGTTCGTCAACCACGCGGAGCGTGTATCGTGGGTGAGTGCATCA
>DUJC01000095.1 GCA_013330015.1 Candidatus Poseidoniaceae archaeon
TCATTGTCTCGGTCAACAGTCAATACGAGGATTCGTGCCATGGTGCTCCTTGTGTGGTGGTAGACACTCCTCCACTTCAAACTCTTGCTTCAGGAGTGGGTTCTTCCGATGTCTTTTTTGGTGCCTCAGCTTGTTGTTGACGGTGCTTTCTTCGCTGCGTTGCTCGGATGTATTTCAGTGGGTGGTCGAGCCAAGGCTGGTCGCAGAGACGGTCATCGCCAGGAAGAACAGGACAGTTGTGATTGACCTTGAGTTTGCCACAGCCCGAAGGCGTGTAGCCGTGTTGATACACGTGCCCTACCTGGTACGTTGTCGTCCCTTCGTCAAAGTCGGGTGCGCCTCGGAAGAAATCAACACAGGCTTCCTGAGGAAGCGCCAAGGTTCCTGCCATTGAAGCGAGGAACAGTCTTCCGAAGTGATTGACGTTCACGCCTGCAGCGAGGTCTGCAACCGCTTTGCGCATGCAGGGAGGCCAATCGTCTTCTTCGGCACCGACCAATGCAATTGCATCGCTTGTTTTCTGGGCGAGGAGGTTTCGGACCATGCCAACAGGTTCAGCGAGACGAACGGCGAGATCGGTTGTTACTTCAGCCATCTTTTCGAGGCCTTCACGTTCAACATCCGACTTGATGTGTTCACGCAACAATCGAGCAAGTTTCGCCGTCGAGGAATACTTCTGTTCGTTGTGCAAACGAACCATCCCTGCATCGACATCGCAGTTCGGCAACCTCCATCGGTTTCCAGTGATTCGTGGACAGACTTCGATGAAGTCGGCAAGACCAAGCTTCCATTCCAACCCATCTTGGGACTGTCGAAGGGATTGGATGTCGGTTGCGACCATACCGCGTTGATTGGATTGACCTTGCTGCGACTGTTCAAGAACGGAAATGTAGGTGTGAGCAATGTTGGCAAGATTCTGACTGTCTCGAATCAGCAGGTGTTCAGCTCGTGCTGCTTCGGCTTGTGCCCATCGGGCCAACAGTCGTTCGTCCTCAGATGCACAGATGACGAGCCGAGCATAGTAGAACGAGAACGCTTCGATCAAACGTCCTTCTTCGGTATGGATGTCACCTCCGCTCAATTCGACGCCATCTTTTGATTGAACACTATCAACCAATCGAATACGGGCTCGCTTTCGTGCAGGTTCCATCAGCGAACCATCGAGCAAATCATCCAAGGTGATGTTGTGCTTTGCAGCCATATGTTGAATCCAACCGCTTGCCTGAGGCAAGAATGGATAACGCGCAAGCGTAATCTCATCGGTGATGGATGGTTGACTGGTTGGTCTCGGCACAAGCAATGAAAAAAATCGATACCATATGAACCTGACAATGCATATCTTTCTTCAAGGATGTTGGGTTGGGAGGGCTGTGCTCAATCCTGCTGCCGATGGTCTCCTCTCGTTGCAGGATGAGGTTCGCGATGCCTTTGGATGGTCTGAGGAAGCCGATGTGTTGTCTGCGAGCGAAATGTCCCAGCAATTCTTGAAGAACGCTCCGTTTGGGCGTTCAGAATGGGGGTCGACAACACGCCATTCGGCATTGTTGAAGCTCAAGCAATCCATTTATTCCGCTGAACGATTGGTTGTTGTCGGGGCAGGAAGTGAATCGATTTCAGTTCGTGATTATCCAGGTGCCTTGTTTGTCGCAGCCGATGGTGCTGTTGGAGCGGTCGATGATTTGACCAAAGTTCTGTGTGTTGTAAGCGATGGTGATGGTGCTGATCACCTCGATCGTGCAGCGCAAGCAGGCGTCCACATCGTTCTCCATGCACATGGAGACAATCACGATGTTTGGTTGCGATTGGTTCAAGCATGGTCTCAATTCGAACACTCTCCCTCTCTGACATTGACGCATCAAGCGAATGTCGAACTGGAAGGCATGCACAACCCTGGTGGATTCACCGATGGTGACCGTGCGCTCTGCTTCATCCACGCTCTAGGACGTTCGCTTGAAGAGATTGAGTGCGTTGGTTTCCGAACCGATGTCGTCGGGCAGTGGTCGGGCACAACCAATCCTGAACGAAAGAAGCGAAAATTGGCATGGATGAAGGAGTCGATGCGTCGTCTTGGTGTTGAACATCACCTCATAAGGTAAGCAAAGGAAATGATTACTATGGAGCGTAAGCGAATCTTCAACCTCGCTATGTGGGTTGTTGCTTTGCTTATTATCAACATCATTTGGGCCAACGTCGCTTCAAACAAGGCCTCACAGCAACTCAACGATCGAGGTTTTGAATTCCAAGAAGACAGAGACGTTTCGCTTCAGGCTGTCTTTGGAAGCGATTCGGAACTCCCTGTGACCATCACATCAGAATTCGTTCATCGAGATGACCCATCCCGGCAAGCCAATGTCTCATGGAGGCTGATCGATGCTTCAGGAAATATCGTGTTGAATTGGGTTGGTTCAACCAACGAAGCAGTTTCGATTGATGCTGAATTGCCTCCAGGTGAATACACATTGAACACAACCGTTGAAGAGAACATCATTGCCATTCAGTATCTCAACGTGGCTCCATTCGCACCAATTTCAACGATGGGCCACATACTCCTTTCATCACTCTTGGTCGTGCTTGCATTCGGTGAATCCATCGTTCGAACATTCATTTCCAATCGTATGGAACAATCCGGTGGAAAAGAGAACAAACCGAAAGAGTTCAGAAAAGCACGCATCGGTATGCCAGAAGTTGAGGGTGTGAGCGAAGCCGATGATTCACCTTGGCGTGATCCAATTACGCTT
>DUJC01000170.1 GCA_013330015.1 Candidatus Poseidoniaceae archaeon
GAAGCCATTTCCATAGCGAGGGCTTGATGCGCTTGAATCAGTGACTCCCATTCGATTTGTCCGCTACGGAGTTTGAACCATAATCGCAGGTTCTTCCAAGATTTGCTCAGACGTTGATACAGTTTCAAATGCAATCTGGCTGATACTGGCCACCAAAACAGAAGGATGACGGAAACGAGCATCCACGGAATTGCTGCGAGAACCGGTAGGATGAATCCCGGCAAATTGACCTCTTGAAGAGGTGACGATGCAGAGGCAATGAACCATCCGAGTGTGATGGCACAAAACAACCACCATATCGGATACAAACCAATGGAATAGAGGAGCTTCATCGAACCAATTCCTGCTTTGTTTTCTTGCTTACTTGCCTTCATCGTAACAAAAAAGCGAACAAAAAGGTAGGGGACACCTGTGGCGATCATGGCAGACCAAGTAACAAAACCAAGCATCCATGATGCAGACCAGAGCCATAAGGCCAAATTCTTCACAAAGGCTTTCTTTGATATCTTCTTTCTTCGATCTTGCAACTCCCAAGAACGCAATTGAATACGCTCCATTTCTCTATGATGTTCTTTGAATTTTGTTTCAATTTCCAGTGTGCGTTCAGGGTCGTTAACCGAGAAATATTGCCACGCTGCACGAACACGTCGAGAACCGAGTACAGCTTCATCGTAGCTGATTTTGGAAACGTTTTCACCGCTTCGAATGGTGTGAATCATTCGACGTGCACGCCAAACCAATTCACGGTCTTCCCATGATTCTTGAGCATGGCTGGTTCGATTGATTTCTGTTTGGAGAAGTGACGTTACGTCGTTGCACCATGCACGGTCATGTGCTTGTTCTCCGTGTTGAGCGAGTTCATCCTCAGACGGTTGTGGCGCTTTTTCAGCTTGGGGCAGTGGTGGGACCTCCAGTGGACGATTGATTTGCAAACTGACACGTTCTCGGAACGAATGTTGATCGCTGTAATGCAATCCTATCGGGACAATGTTTGGGGTTGGTTTACCTGCTTCTACGGCTCTGCGATGTGCCTCGAGAAGAATTCGGGCAGCCCCTGTTTTCAATTCAACTGCGTAGGATTCTGTGTGGCTCATGCCCTCTGGAAAGATGGCAATTCGTTCACCGTTTGCAACAAGTTCAGCCAACGTATCGATGAGTTTTGAATTGGCCTTTTTCCGCTCTTCTGGGCTGGCGACACCATCTTGTTCTCGTTCGACAGGTTGGACATTAATCCACTTCATGATTCGAGATAGGACTGGAATCTTGAACAGCGTCGATTTTGCTGCGAACGTCAGTCCACCTGGGAGAGCAGCCATCATGAGCATCGGATCGATAAGGCCACCGGGATGCCAAGCAGTGTAGATGATTCCACCCTCCTCCGGAAGGGTGTCAACATCAACCGTAGAAATTTCACGGAACCATGTTTCCATGATGGCGCGATTGACTCTTCGAACCCTAAGGTAGCCTTTGCTGGGCTGTAGATGAGGGGGGTCCGCCTCCCAAGGCATAGCCGTTGTTTTTCGAACTGACATTTGATATCATCCCCGAAACATCCTTGCTTTATGGAATTCAACGACTCTTTCATAACCATCAGTCCAATGGATGTAACATGGACCAACCACTGCGCATCATCATAGCAAAGCCCGGGCTTGATGGGCATGACCGAGGTGCAAAGGTTGTAGCACGTGCACTTCGAGATGCTGGTCACGAAGTGATTTACACAGGATTGCGCCGAACACCTGAGCAGATTATTGAAACCGTTCGTGATGAGGACGCTACCCTCCTTGGCCTCTCTTCACTTTCTGGAGCTCACGGCCATTTGTTTCCTCGTATCTGTGAAACACTCCGTGAACATGACATGGGCGATGTGATTGTCTTTGGAGGTGGTATCATCCCAGAAGACGATTGGCCTCCATTGTTCGAAGCAGGTGTGCGTGCGTTGTTTGGACCGGGCACAACCTCAGAGGAAATGGTCGAATTCATTGCAACCGCTGTGAAGCGTGATGATGCGGGTGTGGGGCACGGCGCAGGATGGCATTGGAACCAATCGGCGTGAAGGTGAGACTTTGGACGAGCGATTTGATGCCGCATCTTCTGGAGACCGTCGCGCACTTGCTCGCTTGCTTTCATCGATCGAAAACGGTGAATTGAAGGTTGAAGAGCCCCAACGAAAGGATTCCGATTGGAACATCCTTGCTCTAACAGGGCCACCTGGTGTTGGGAAATCATGTCTTCTCGATCGTATGCTCCATGAATGGGTTGACCATGGTTTACACATTGCAGTTCTAGCGGTTGATCCTTCCTCCCCACGTTCAGGAGGTGCGTTGCTTGGCGATCGTGTGCGTATGCGCATCGTTGATGATGCTGAGCGGAAAGAATCCGTCTATGTCCGTTCCGTTGCGACACGAAAAACCAGCGGCTCGGTTCCACTCGTTGTTCGTGAGATGGCGTTT
The DNA here is from genome assembly GCA_013330015.1 of Candidatus Poseidoniaceae archaeon. Classification (GTDB taxonomy): domain Archaea; phylum Thermoplasmatota; class Poseidoniia; order Poseidoniales; family Poseidoniaceae; genus MGIIa-L2; species MGIIa-L2 sp8574u. The sequence goes on from DUJC01000170.1 coordinate 2,454, forward strand.
TGTCTCCTTCATGTTGGATGGGATAAAGTCGTGATTGAGACCGTAGGAGCTGGTCAATCAGAGGTCCGATGTGCCGCTGTTGCAGATCGGATTGTCTTGGTTGAGGGGCCTGCCCGTGGAGACGGAGTGCAAGCAGAGAAAGCTGGTTTGTTGGAACTTGCTGATGCAGTCATTGTCAACAAATCTGACTTGGATGGTGCCCAACGGCATGCTGATGAATTACGTGAATCGCTTCATCTCGGTCACGAAGACGCCCCTGATGTTCTCCTCGTTAGTGCTCTTTATGGCACAGGTGTAGCCGAAGCCTCATCGATGCTGTTGACGCTTGAACAGTCCACGCGTGCAGGGCGCGCACGCTGGAGAGAGCGACTACTTTCGCATCATGAGCGGCAACTTCTCGAGCATCCCAAATTCGATACGCTCTTGTCAAGTATTGAGGAAGGTTTGATGTCCTTCGATGATGCATACGCTCAATTGAGGAACGGAAATGAGTGATCAAGTCGAACTCACAAATCCTGTCGAATTGTCTGTTGGAGGCATGTCTGGCCACATTTTGCGAAGAGGTATTCACCTTGCGATGTCGTTTCTTCCCCTATTGTATTTTGAATTCGGACAAGATGTTGCAGATGCAGTTTCACTCTCGTTGGCTCAAGTCGTCTCTTCAATCATCATGATTGCCGTATTTGGAGAAGCTCTTCGATTGCGCATGGGATGGACCGTGGTTGGTCAGCGTTCCTATGAGGCCAAGCAAGTCTCGGCCTTGGCTTGGGGTGCTCTTGGCGTTGGAATGGTGTTTCTTCTCACTCCAGAAGCAGCCTATGCTTACCCGTTGATTCTCAGCCTTTCATTGGGCGATCCACTACTTGGAGAAATACGTCGCAAAGGGGCTTCAACGCAGACTGTCATCTGGGTTGGAATGCTTGGAATTGCCGTTATTTGGGCTGCATGTGCGTATTTGGTCGAGACGCCTTGGGTCTTAGTGCCCATCATGGCACCCATTTGTGTTGCAGCAGAATGGCCTCGACTACGATACATCGATGATAACGCAACGATGTTGTTGATTCCTCTTGCTGTGGTTCTCATTTTTGATCCATTTTTGGGCGTCATGTGAGACCTCCTCGCCGCCATATTTTAGAATCGAGTCCCCTTCGGAGGATTGTTGGTAAACATGTACGGCGAAAATGATTCCAAAGAACCTCCACAATCGGTTTACTACACTTTCTTCGGCATCGCAGTGATTTTGCTTGCTGTAACTGCCTTCAAGTATCCGCTTTGGTGATGTTAACCAAAAGCAACGGTATATAGGTAAACGCCGGTAATTGCAACCTATGTGTGGGCTTGCAGGGATGCTTGGTGCTCCTGAGCCCAATATCGTGAGGAAGATGATTCAACTTCAGAATCATCGTGGTCCAAATGGCTCGGGGTTCTGGCACGATGAATCTGTCTGTTTGGGGCATGCCCGTCTTGCCATTGTTGATTTGGAAGGCAGCCCTCAACCAATTCAATCTCATGAGGGCAACGTTTTAATTGCCAATGGAGAAATTTACAATTTTGAGTCACTCCGTTCTTCCATGCCAGATTATTCTTGGACTACGTCCGGTGATAGTGAGACCATCCTCGCTTTGTTTGAGAAAACAATGGGTGCAAATATGACTCCAAGTGCAAAAGATCACGGCGCTTGGATTCAACAATTGGATGGAATGTTTGCTTTTGCACTGTGGCATCCACAACGCAAACAGTTGATCCTCGCCCGAGATGAGATGGGCATCAAACCACTTATCCGCTCACGAATTGGCTCTTCGCTCGTCTTTTCAAGCGAAGTCAAAGCACTTCGTGCACACTCTGAGTTCTATCCGCAATTGGATGAGCAGGCATTGATGGCTCGCTTGGTTTGGGAATATCCATTGGATTCAACGACGTTGTTCCTCGATGTGCATCAGGTTCGCCCTGGTACCGTTGAAGTCTGGTCTTTTGAGAACGGAGAACCGGCCCTTCTTGATTCTCACCGATTCTCAATTCCACGACTTAGTCCCCTCGAAGATTACAACGAAGAAACTGGGGCTCAGGAACTCTTGGACGGGTTCATTGACAGTGTTGGAGAGCGATTGATGGCCGATGTTCCCGTTGGAATCGTTCTGTCAGGAGGACTTGATTCGTCCCTTGTTGCAGCTGTTGCAAGTGATGCTGCGCATCGATACAACCGGCCTGTTCCTGAATGCTGGACCGTTGCAGAGAGCGAGGACAATCCCGATTGGATGGCTGCAGAAGTTGTCGCTTCGTCTCTCGATCTCAAGCATCATCAATCCATCATGGAGCAGGACTCCTTCGCTCGACATCTTCCTTCGCTTTCTTGGCATGGTGAAGATCTGGATGTCTCCGTGTTGTTTTTCCAGCCATTGTTCCAAACCATGGCGAAATCTGTACGCGTCGGACTGTGTGGGCAAGGAGCAGATGAAATCCATGCAGGATACCCTCGTTATGCTGATTTGAATGCTCATCGCCACGAACTCGAGCATCGGGTTTCAATGCTTCATCATCCATTTGCGCGCCAATTTGAACTAGGTGAACTCGGTTCTGAAGACGAGCGTTGGTGGGTTGGTGACCATCGGCCACAAACACATCTCAGTGATTTGCAAGACACGCTTCAGTTCGAACTTGAACACGGACAATTGAGCAACTTCCAACTTCGACTTGTTGACCGACATTCGATGGCACATTCCCTTGAAGTTCGCGTCCCATTCCTCGGCCGTTCTCATCGAAAAGATGCATTTTTGCTTCCTATGAGTCAACGATTGCCTTCGGAAGGTTTGGAAAAGAAGGCCCTTCGAAAGGCTGCCTCGCTCACCTCACTACCGAAAAGTGTCGTAGAGCGAAAGAAATTGCCTGCTGGTACAGCAACCTCTCCGACGCTTCTAAGCTCATGCCTCTCCGAATACTCAGCACAAATTGAAGAGATCTCATCACGATGGAATTTCTGTGAACCTCTTCTTCGTCATCAACCTGAGATTGCCTTGGGTCTTGGTTTGTTTGAATCACTTCATCTCATTGAATACGAGAAGCCACAACACCATCGCTCAATCGATGCACTACTTGCGGAGGTTATCTGATGACACTCGTTCATGACTTGAGTTCTGCACTTGATGACAAGCGTGAGGAAATCGTTGCTTGGATGGCTCAAAAACGTTCGGAGATTGATGTTCCCATTTACGGTAGTGTCGATATTCGTGATGCAGGTTGGAAGATTGCCGTGGTCGATGCAAATCAATTTCCTGCAGGATTCAACAACACGTCCGAATCGGATTTGCCTCATCTGACGGAAGGTATTGCTGCTCATATTGAGCGACATCATCCTGATTGCCAGTGGGTCCACATCTATCCAGAATCACACACTCGTAACCAAGGATATGTGGAAAATCTCCGAACGCTCTGTCAGCTGGTTGAGCGTGCAGGATACCGATGCACAATTGGCAATCCTGAACTCGATGGTTTCGATGCTTTGAATGGGATTCACGGGCCACTTCCATTGCATCAGGTCGAAGTCGTGGATGATGTTCTCTTGGTTCAAGGTCAAGAACCCGATTTTATTCTCTTGAACAACGATTTGACGGATGGTGGTCTTGAAGGCCTCTCGACAAAGAGTGTTCTTCCTCGGCCTCAAATGGGTTGGTATCAACGAAAGAAATCTCAACATTTTGACTTCTTGCGACCACTCATCGAGGAAATCAGTGAGATTATCGGTATTGATCCATGGCATCTCATTTGTGAATCGTTTGTTTCTGAGGAGAAATGCCTCGAAAAAGAAGCTTGTCGAATCCAACTTGCAAGCGATGTGGATGTGTTCTTGGCAAAATT
>DUJC01000024.1 GCA_013330015.1 Candidatus Poseidoniaceae archaeon
CCATCCTTCTGCATATTGGCGGATTGGACTTGTTCCAAGGAACGCTGAAGCTTGAATTGGAATTCCGTGCTTTTCTTGCAATTCGACGAGTGGTTCGATGTCTTGCATCAGTGTTCGTACCGCAGCACCTGGTCGGATTTGGTAATCGTTCTCAGTTATGTGAGTCAACATAGCATCGATGTGTTCGACGTGGAACGGTCCTGCACCTGGAAGTCCGAGATCGACCTTCTGAATACCAAGTTTCTCCATGTAATCGAGCAACTCAATTTTCTGCTCAATGGTTGGATTGCGAGCAGATGGGCTCTGAAGGCCATCACGCAGCGTTTCGTCATCGAACCAAACACCATGTGGATGGTTATTTGGATTCCTGTTTAACTCGTATTCAATCGTGTTCCAATCGTAAATCAATGAACGCTCATCCATAACAATTCACCTACGAGGAAATCCCCCGCACATGCTGACCAGTCATGAATCATGTTTGAACTCGTCGATAGGACCGTGTCATTCTTCTTCAGGGTCCGCATTCGATTTTGCAGCTTGTGCAGCCTCGAATTCCTCTCGGGAAACAACACCGTCACCGTCGGTATCCATGGCATCAAACTCGTCCTCTTCGATCAATTCCGCAGGCAAGCGAGCAGTGAAGATGATTTCATCATCATGCGATGACTTATCCTTCGATCGCAATTCCATGATTCGAGTACCCTTGGTCGATTTTCCAGAGGTTTCCTTTGTTTGATCAACAGCCAATCGAATCATCATACCTTTCTTGGTCAGGACGAACAAGTTGTCGTTCAAATCTGGAATACGTCGAACACTCACAAGTTCATCTGAAAATTCTTCATCCAATTTCATGGTTCGCACACCCTTTGCACCAGGATTGGTCGAGCGATAACCATCTGTCATCATTTTCAGATTACCGTCATCATCGAAGCGTTCGTTCCCGTCTCGATCGAGATCGGGCACGCGGTCGGCCGTTCCGAGTCGACTACGCTTCGCCATTCCAAATTTGGAGATGGTAAGGATTTGCGAATCGGCATCGCTCATAGCGAGCATACCTGCAACAAATCCTCCACCTGATCCCTTTCGGTCAGCGACCTTGATTCCATACACACCACCGGAAACACGACCAGAGGTCCGGATAGCATCGCACTTGAAACGGCTGGCATATCCCGTTGTTGAAATCATCACAACATCGTCGCTGTCAACGCTTTGCTGGACATTGACCAAGGAATCGTTCTCAAGTTTGAATCGAAGTGCATACTTTCCATTTCGATTGATTCGGACATATTCATGGAGATCGGTCTTCTTGATGAGACCCAACTTGGTCGCAAAGAGCAAGAAATAGCCTGATGGAGGTCGCTTTTCGCCCTCCTCAAGTTTAATTTTCAGGCATTTCTCAGTCACTTCATCGACAAGCTCCTTTGAGATTGGAAGAATGCTAACGATGTTCTCCTCGTCTTGCAGGTTTTCGAGCAGATTGCGGATGTGTGTACCTCGACTTTGTCGACTTCCTTGCGGAATTTCCCAAGCCTTGAGACCGTACACACGACCAAGATCGGTAAAGATCAACAACCTGTCCTTGCTAAAACACGTGATAATGGATTGTGGAGAATCCTCATCTTTCGTTGCCACGCCCTTGAGGCCTTTTCCACCTCGGTTTTGGATTCTGAATGTCTCAACAGGCACATGACGGATGTAGTTGTCATCGGTGAGCGTGATGGCAATCGCACGCTCTTCAATCAGGTCTTCTCGGTCCATTGACAGAGGCATCTTATTGATCTCTGAACGTCGCTCATCACCATGCCGTTCAACCATCTCATCAAGTTCTTGTGAGAGGATGTTTAAGCGGCGGACTCGAGAAGCAATGATGTCCTTCAGGTCAGCGATTTTAATCTTCAATTCATCGTAATCCTTCTGCACCTTTTCGACATCGAGGCGACTCAATTGATAGAGACGTCGCTCAGCGATGGCCTTGGCCTGTGGTTCCGTGAAGTCAAACGCCAAGATACCGGGCATAACTTCCGTCCCCTGAAGGACGGCCTCGAATTGTTCTCGGCTTGAGCTGGCTTTACCGACTGCGATGACATCATCAATGCGGTCTTGTGCCTTGACAAGCCCCTCCAAAATGTGTGCACGTGCTTCGGCCTTCTCCAATTCGAACTTCGCACGTCGTTCGATGACGGATTCTCGATGCTCAACATAGGTGTGGAGCATGGTCGGTAAGGTCAACAACACAGGTCGTCCATCGAGGATACCCATCATGTTGGCAGAGTACGATTCTTGGAGGCGACTCGACTTGAACAACTGGTTCAACACGGCATGAGGATCAGCATTGTTTTTCACTTCAATGACAACACGGATTCCTTCCTTCGAGGATTCGTCACGAATGTCACGTATACCGATAACGGATCCTTTTGAGACCAAATCTGCGATATGAACGAGCATGTCCGATTTCTTAACCTGGTACGGAATTTCATGGACGATGATGCGTTTTCCGCTTGAATCATCAATGACATCGCACCGGGAGCGAACGTGGAATCGACCCTTACCGGTGGTGTACATGTCGATGATTCCATCAATTCCGTGAATGGTTGCACCCGTTGGGAAGTCTGGGCCCTTGATGTGCTCCATATACTCGTCAATGGAGACATGCGGCTTTCCTGTGTTTTCTTCACCCTCTTCGAGGATGCGTTGAACGTGGAGATTGATGGCGCCTGCGACCTCTGTCAGGTTGTGAGGAGGGATTCGTGTGGCCATACCAACCGCAATACCGTCTGAACCATTCAGGAGGAGATTCGGCAATCGTGCAGGTAGAACCGTTGGTTCCATCTCTGAGTCATCGAAATTCGGCTGGAAGTCAACCGTCTTCTTCTCAATATCTTCGAGCATGTGCTTGGAGATTCGGTCCAGTCGACTCTCTGTGTATCGCATAGCAGCAGGAGGGTCACCATCGATTGAACCGAAGTTCCCTTGGCCGTCAACCAATGGGTATCGAAGCGAGAATTCCTGAGCCATTCGCACCATTGTATCGTAGATTGATTGATCACCGTGGGGGTGATACTTACCCATGACTTCCCCAACAGAACGTGCTGATTTGCTGAACTTTTTGTCTGCTGTGTGTCCACCCTCATGCATACCGTAGAGCACACGTCGATGAACGGGTTTGAGCCCGTCACGAGCATCTGGCAAAGCGCGGCCAATGATGACCGACATGGCGTAATTGATGTACGACGTCTTCATTTCGTCGTTGAGTGAACGATTCAAGACTGTGCCAGTTTCAACAGCGTCTCCACTTTCGTTTGTTTCTTCTTCAGATGTCAAGGTTGGTCACCTCCTTTGCGTGGCGCTCGATAAACGCCCGACGATCAGGGACATCTTCGCCCATGAGAATCTCAAACATGCGATCGCTTTCTTCTGCATCTTTGACAGTCACCTTGAGCATCGTCCTCGTTTCAGGATTCATGGTCGTCTCCCACAGTTGTTCAGGATTCATTTCACCAAGACCCTTGTATCGCTGAACACCGATCTTTGCATTCGGGTTGTCACCCCGGAGTTCGTCGAGTATGGCATCTCGCTCTTCGTCAGTAAAGGCGTATTTGCTCACCCTGCCCTTCGAGAGTTGGAACAACGGAGGTTGGGCAATGTAGACGTGCCCCTGATCAATTGCAGGACGCATGAAACGCCACAAGAACGTCAACATCAATGTACGAATGTGAGCACCGTCAACGTCAGCGTCGGTCATGATGATGATTTTGCTGTAACGCAATTTCTCAGGGTCGAAACTACCTTCATCTTCGCTATTGTTCCCTACGCCAGCTCCAAGGGCGCGAATCATCGTTTGAATTTCTTGATTTTGGAACACCTTCGCAGCATTGTGCTTTTGCCGCTCGACATTCAGAATCTTTCCACGTAGCGGCAAGATGGCTTGTATGCGTCGGTCTCGCCCAGTTTTCGCAGAACCGCCGGCAGAATCACC
>DUJC01000126.1 GCA_013330015.1 Candidatus Poseidoniaceae archaeon
GCGAGAGAGAAGTCGGGCATGTTCGGGGTTCGTATCCTGATACTCATCGATAATGAAGGCACGATATCGGGCACGTATTTGTTTCAAGAGCGCGTAACGTCGTTGCAAATCAAGATACTTCTCCTCTTCACCTTGCATCAGCGTTAGTGCTCTACGTATGTGTTCATCTGACCATGGCTCATCCCCAAGATCATCCAAAGCCTGAACCGCCTCGGGAGGATACCAGTGACGAACAATCGCAGGGCAACGCACGAGTAGTAAATCACCAACCATCAATTGTACATCATCGAAGTCATGCGCTTCTTCTTGCGATTTCAAATGACGAAGCAAATCTTGACACCCTGAGTGAACGATATACAAATCGTTCAGAACCTCGACCTGTAAGTCTCTCGAAACGCGCATCTTCATGTGGGGAGGTTCTCGTGCGATTTCAAGACCGAGAAGTTCTCGATCGTAACGTTCGTTTGGTTCCCTGTGAAGGAATTGGCGTGATGGATTGAGGCAATATGCAACCTTGCAGAGCATGAAAACAAGGCGCCCGTCAGCAGGGTCATGGACACGGTCTTGCAACCGCTGACCGGCATCCGAAGCTAAGGCCGCTGCCTGTTGTTTCAATGGCTGCACATCTTTTGTTTTGAGCGAAGACCATGTCACCAATCCTGCGGGCCAGCCTGCAAGGTAATTCCCTCGCGGGAAATTTCCACCTTTCAAAATGGAAGGTGTTACCTCATCAAGTTGGGCAGGTGTCGTAGCAGAGGCTACAACTTGATACAGCCATTGCAGACGCTCCATTGGTTCATCAGGAAGTGGCTCACGGGCGAGGTACGCCAGTTGATTGAATCGTGTATTGGTTGTTTCTGTTTGAGCTGGTGCAACAAAGACGGTATGATGATTGAGGAAAACATCCACCCACTCATTGAGGATGGCATAGACGTCTTCAATCACGGGGTCGATCAAATGTTCACATTCTTGCAAGATCATATCTTCAATGAGGCGGTAATCTGGAGGCGTTTCTCCATCCCAGGGCATACTTGCTCGAATAGAACGAGACCGCAAACGACGTCTTGATTCCTCGACGAAAAGCGACGATTCCAGCAGCCCCTCCAGAACGGTTTGAGCGCTCTGTTGCCCACCAAGTCGGATTGCCAGACGGTTTCGTGCAGCGATGAAATCGTCAGCGGATTGAAGCATTCCAGCCTCGATAGCATCCCGCGCATTGCGAATCCTCCACGCGGAATTCAATGCTTGAGTTCGAAGAAGCGGTGCTTTTTCATCAGGCAATTGCTCCTTGCTCAGATGAAGAGCAACCGAGTCGATGTGTGGTGCTAGAATTTCAGAAAGAAATGCATCGATGGTGGAAATCGGAGCTGCCTCAAGCAAGGACATCAGCATCGAGACATCGCCTTGATGACGAAGTCTGGGGTCATGAACGCCCATTCTGTCCTCTTGACTAACAGGATGTGCACGTAGTGACTGAATGCGTTGACGGATACGAGAACGCAATTCTGAAGCGGCTTTACGGGTGAAGGTAATTGCTACAATCTCTTGTGGTAACAGCCCTTTCCACTCGTTCAATGGCGTTCGGTCGCGTTTCGCAGCCAAGACCTTGCCGGAACCGATGGGTTCCTGTCGGATTGGAGGTGGCAAAACATACGTAGCACGTTGTTCGGCAGAGAGGAGATGTTGAACATAGCGCTCGGCCATAACGGTGGTCTTACCTGTACCTGCCCCTGCATCCAAGGCGATGTGCTGGTCTAGGTTGAGACCAAGTCTCTGACTTCGGTTGAATGAAATCATTTTATCTCACCTCCTATTGAGGCCGAAGGACATGCGCTCGCTAGAGAACAATACGCACAATGAGAGCCTGGCGTTGGATGATTCCAACCAAGTTCGCTTGCTTCACGAGCACGTATCGCAGCGGTAATTCGAGAGCTCATCCACGCACGGAAACTGTTGCTCTGGGGGCTTGGTCCTTCGTTCGGTAGACGAAAATGATTGCTTGAATACTCGGTTTGTGATCCGATGTTGAGGAGGGAAGTGTAGGGCTTGAACCTTGGATCGATTTCAACAAAATGCTCCGCATCATCGCCAACTTCTGAAATCCCAACACCGATTACTCTGTCTCCAGGATGTGCAATCTCCCAAGCACGTGCATAGACAGCAAGTTGAATTTCCTTGAACAAACCAGAAGCATGGCGTGAACCTTCTTGGCCTGGTTTTGGACCTTCAATGGTTTTGATATCTCGAATGATGATGAAACGTTTTGCTGCAGGTTCCTTTTCCTCAAAAATCAAGGGAAGTCCTTCTGCACTTTCATCGAACAGCCCACTCTCATTCAATTGTTCAACGACTTCATCGGAGAAAACAACACTATCAACGCGGTCAATTCTACCTCGAATGTTCAATGAAGAAATCTCCATGGAATCGTTAAAGCCTTGGATTTCAACATGTTGTTCAGATTGCTGTTGAAGAGCCCACTCGCTTGCGATAGGCGACGCAGAAGTCAAGGCAAGATCGGCAAGAAGTAGGCGTCCCAATCGACCACCAATTGGGAGTTCATGACTTCCTTCAATCCATGCATTCCACTCTTCAGGAGAGCACCCAATCAAATCGTTGCAACGGTGGACAGATACGGCGTTTGTTCTCGCTAGCCAAGGTGCCAACTCCGATAATCGACTCAGAACGCTTTGCCATAGTTCCAATTCTGACATTGTAATACCAAGATGCATAGGCACGCCAATAGAAATCGGCTGGCCACCAACTTCGATGCCGAGCATGGTCATAAGATGCTCTTCAATGGAATGAACAAGCGTTCCTTTGGCCAAAGGAGCGATGTCCTCTGAAGGTTCTGGAGAAGCGTCCTTTGCGTTCAGTACCTGCTCAGTCCAAGCCTGACGAGGACAAACAAACCACGGGTTCAAGCGACTTGTTGACCATATCTTTGAAGCCTCATCTCTTGTTTGTGTTGTAAGAATTGCTCCCATATTTTCAGAGCCATAGTTTGGAGGAGGAAGTGGCCTTGGATCAATCGAAGGACCTCTTGAACGCCCGTTCTTCTTGAATCCGAGATGGGGGTAAGTTGGTGCTGTTCTACCTCCTGCTGTTTTAGCTTGTGATACGGTCGGTTGAGTGATGAGATTCGTGGTCGTTAGTAGATTGTTGCGAATCGACCAATCCATTGTACTTCCGTTTGCCATTGAGTTGAATTTTGGTTGACGGCGGAACCTATCAAGATGGATTTCTCGCTCGTATCGGGCGGCAACAGAACGGCTTGATTGAACGACTGTCGTTGGTTGTCGTGAGGACTGAATCTCAAGTCCTGAATGTTGCCGTTGGTCTCGAAGCGTATTTTCCGCACGTTCAATCTCCACCTCACTGCCATTGCTGGTAAGCATTGAACTTCGATAGGTCAACACATTTCCATCATCTCTTGTTACAATCGACCATCCGGCCCCCTCCGAAATAAGCGGCTCGATGAAAGCAGGAGGGCGGCGAATGCTTGACAATTTGCCATTCAGTTCAACCATTGAAAGATATTCGGCAACGGGGGTTGAATTTCCAACGGATTCATCATGTTCCGTTTCGAAAACAATTGCTTGTTGGCTGGCATTGAGCAAGGATTTGAACAAGTGACGAGCACGTCGAATCGGGAGATCGCCATCGGTCAACCCCAATTCAACTCGAACTGCATCATCCACCCAGGGTATTCGCTCAGCCTTCATTGACCACGATTCTGCATCCAAGCCAACGAACAGCGTCATGTCGGCCTCGACCCCGTATGCTTGCCGTGGCGTGCAGATGGTTACCTCAGAATGTTTGACACGTTGTTGAGGAGCCTTCGTTTGCTCAGAAGCGAGTCGACATATCTCTACAAAATCAACCTTTGATTCGTACTGAAGCAAGGCATCAATTGCTTGAACCCAGTTTTGGACAGCCCCGACCGAGGCATCATACCGCTGTGTACGACCAAACACCTTCTCCCAATCGCAGGCTTGAAGCATCAATGCAAGAACGTCTCTTGGATCTTGACTGACCTCAGGTAGCAGTAAAGGTGCCTGTGATGAGGTGCCGATGCATCCAGACTCGAGATACGTTAACTCCGGTTTACTGAGAAGTGCTGACCAAGAAACTGCAAGGCAATGCAGCCACCATTGTGTTTCCTCGAGCGCCTGCAACTCTCGTTCACGGCGGTATTCTTCCATCGAATACGGTGTTGCAGCAGAGAGAGCGCCAAGCCATCGTTGCAATGCTCCCCTGCCACCAAGAACGTGAAAGCTGCGGCCAATGTTCTCAATGACATCCAAATGTGGCCTTGGTCGCCAATCTTTGTTGACTGGATGTTCAAGGTCTATGAACAAGTTCTCCAGAATAGGGAAGGCTTGCGATTGAACAATGTCAAACAACTTGGCAATAGACCAAGCGTCTTGACCGTGTGAGATGGATAGGAACCGGAGGATAGCCTGAACGGCAGACGTACTGCCTACAACATCGGCCTGCGTGTCACACGTAATGCCGATTTGACTCAACCTGCGTCTCCATTCACTGTGCCTATGCTTGTTTGCATCGATGAGTAGAACAGATTGTCCGCCGCTGCTTCTGTAGTGCTGTAATGCAGAGATTGCTGCATCCATCACTTGAGTAGCACGATCAAAACTGATGATGTGAACGCCTTCTGTTGCGTAATCCTCTGGTTTTGGCTCTACCTGTTGAACTGTGTGTGAAGGAATCCAGGACGGCAATGCCTCCTTCCTTTCAATCGGCTTGATTTCATCATCGATGAATGCACCGTGGAATCCTAGACGGAAGGACCCCTTAGC
>DUJC01000139.1 GCA_013330015.1 Candidatus Poseidoniaceae archaeon
GCAATGAATTCAACCATCCATTCTTTGACGTAGTCATCCTGCGTGTTCGCCTCAAATGTTTCTTCCATGATATGACATGGACGTGGTACCTTATCAATGAATGGGTCATTTGACCCATCAATTTCCGAAAAACGGCATTATTTTCCGATTTTCATCAAGATTTTGTTAGAATTACTCTTCTTCTCTTACCTTTTCCTTCGATTGAAGGGTCACAAGGCCAAGAATACCAACGGCTAGGAACACCATGACTGGTAGGATCACGGGTAGTTCTGTCCCCTCCTCAAGAGCACTCGATTGGACTGCGAGTTCAACAACACCAAGTGGTTGTGAATTCATGATGGTACGATTTTTGAGGGCTTCCTCTGTGTATTCGTGAACGACAATGACCGACCATTCCTCCATGTCTTGGATTGGGTATGAGGCAACGAATGGCGCTTCTATCGATGCATCGATAGCGAACATTTCACCATCCATTGGGAACTCTGCGAGACCGACAAGCACTCTGTCACGGTGCTTTTCGCCAGGATTGTCAAATCCTTCAGCGACCCCTTTCTTGTGTTCTACGAAGAGAATGGTGTATTGTGTATCATTGACGATTTCGTTTCCTTTTGGAGGCATAACGGTTACAGTGAGATGCGTTTCGTTGGTTTGAGCCGTCACTGTCAGCTTGGTGTATGCTCTTTGATTCGATTCGGCTCGCAGGATGTCGCTTGTAACGTCAGGCCAAGAAGATACATCTTCCCGAATCACTCCGTTGTTGACCACGAATGATGGGTAACCTGGAGTCTCCCTATCCAAACTCTTGAGCCGTTGGATGCGATGTTGCGCTGCTTCTGGACCAAAGGCATCGATTCCGTCGTCCGGATGGTAGGACACCATTGCTATGCGCTTCCCATGCTCTTCTGCAACGATACCAAGGTCTGGGTCGATTTCAGCGCAACGTGGGCACCAAGTAGCCGTATATTCTTCGACAAGAATGCTGTATCCTCCTTCGACAACGGCCCAGCCGTCCCATTCACTAGGCTCAATTGAACGAGCGTTGGCAAAAGGCATCATGAGCAAAATGCAACACAAAATGACGGCAGTGCGTGTTGCGCCCATGGTTTACCCAATCGCTCGACCTCCTTCATCTCATCGTTTCTGCTAGGATTGCACGGAAGGTGTTATGTCTGCGTGGACTCGCAGTAGAAACTGGGGAATCCACATGGCTGACCACTGGATTGAAAATCACAAGCGTGATTCATGGCGTCGCCAAGCCAAAGCCAGTGGATATCGGGCACGTTCTGCGTTCAAGTTGAAGCAAATTCAAGCCAAATTCGAGTTGATGCGAGATGGTGACGTCGTGCTCGATGTCGGTTGTCACCCTGGTGGATGGGCGCAAGTTGCTGTCGAAGAGGTGGGTGAAGCCGGTCTCGTCATTGGTGTTGACCTTCAACCGTGTCAGCCGGTCGATGGAGCGCTTCTCATGGTTGGTGATATTACCGACCCGCTCACGCAGGAGCGAATCGTCAAAGAACTCGAAGATCGTCAAGTCAATTCGGTTATCTCCGATATCTCGCCACACATCACCGGAAAATGGGACGTTGACCAAGCTGTTGCGATGACACTGGTTGCCAAAGTGTTTGATTTCGCTCTTCCCCTCCTGTGCAGTGGTGGTTGGTTCGTAACGAAGTTGTTTCAAGGCGTTGGCGTAGAGGAGTTGATCGAAGCCGTCAAACCTCACTTTTCCTATGTGCGTCGTTTCTCTCCCGAAGCATCGAGGAATTCATCCTCGGAAGTGTATTTGGTTTGCCGAAATCATACGCCATGGAATGCATCCTCCAGGTCTGTTCTTGAACGCTACGAGAAGGCTGTCGATCGAATCCTTGGTGGCGAAGATGTTGTTGATGATGTTGTCGCAACAACGACCAAGTTCACGGTACGACGGAAGAAATCTGAATAAACTGTGATAACGGTTGATGGTCATGTTCGCACCATGAACATGACATGCATTCACGATCTCAAACCAAACCGAGTTGTATCGATAATCAAAGGTACCATCGCACGTTCTTATCCTCTGTCGATGAAATTTGCAAAAAACAGGTGGATTGCATTCAGGGAAATTGTTCTCGAGGACGACAGTGGATGGGTTACGGTGAAGGTTTGGGGTCCTTGTGCTATCGATGTGATTCGAGGACAGACCATTCGGCTGAAGAATGCCTATTGTTTTACGACAAATGAGCGACTCTGTCTCACCTTGAGCATCCATTCACGCCTCAAGATATGCACGCAAGCATAAAGAAGGGGAGGTCGTGGGGCAACTACCAACTGAGGCACTACTATGGCAGAGCGAGCAAAGAATTGCACATCGTCCGGCGTACCACTAACAGAAACAGGTTCGACGACCTTCCCATGTCCAAATTGCGGCATTGCAATCGGTCGAAGTCCACGATGTCGAGACCAAGGCGTATCCTACACCTGCTCTTCGTGCGGATTTGTTGGTCCCTGAGGTGAGAACATGGGCATGGTAGCAATGACATACAAAGTAAATCCTGATGCAGATGCTGAAGAAGTTGACACTGACATGATTTCTTCTACAATCTCTACCTTTGGCGATGACAACTACGACGTTCAAAGCGTTGAAGTCAAGCCTCTCGCTTTTGGTCTTAAATTCGTTCAAGTTCACGTCGTCATGAACGACGGTGAAGGACTTGCTGATGCTTTCGAAGAGAAGATGGCAGCAATTTCTGGTGTTGGCGAAATCGAAGTCATTTCGATGGGCCTTCTCTGATTCCACTCAGTTACAATTGGTTGAGTGGTGTTCGCATAAATTCGCGAAGCAAGATTGTTGCATACGATCCACTCGAAAGTGTGAATCGGAATTTTAAACAAGCCCCATCTGGATGCCAACGGCTTCCTTCAAGTGGGCCCTGATTCCATTGTTCTCCGAGTGTATCGCTTGACGCCTTGGGTGCTGCTTCCACTGTAAACTCCTCAAACGATGTTGTCAAGGAACGACGTGTCCCTGTCGTTGTCAGTCTTGGAATGTTTTCTATTTCCCAATTCAACTCAGAAAGGCCCATCTCGGAAAGAATCGATTGTTCAAGTTCACCAGGCTTCCCTTCACATGTACGGATGTCTCGGCCAGGTAGTGGGCCTGTTACGGACAGGCGGCCGAGTTGGCAATTGCGTCCAATGCGTGGAACAGTCCGTTCTTCGACCAGAACACAGTTGTTGGCTGAGAGTTGCCCTTTCTCATCAAGACGTCCAACCAGATCGCCTGCCTCAGGGACTGTGATGCTGATGCCTTGTTCGAGTCGCTTACGCAATGTTCGATTGAAGACAACCGATTGAAGCGCATGGATGGTCATCAATTGGAGGTTGTTTGGCAGCTTACGGAAGGCCCCGATATGATCCTCAGGATTGTTGAGGAGATGCTCTGTCATCCGACGCTCGTATCCCAACCAATCTGGAGCCAAATCGAGTCCTGCTTGTGTAATTCCGTTTGTTCGAATATGCTCACGGAAGGCTGCAACATCCGGTGATTCATGGTCACCTTCTTTGCTGATGTAGGTGTGAACGGCTTCTTCCCATTGATGTTGAACAACGGAGCGGCCGACTTCTGCCGTCACCGCTCTGCCGCTCCCGAATCGTTGTGGCCCAATCCAGTTTGGAAATCGGCCTGCTCCGAGTTTTTGTTCCATTTTGTTCTTGAGTTGCTCGACTTCATCGAGGGCTTCCTTTTCTGTCATTGGCGCTCCATCTGGATGAGCACAGCCCCTTACAACGATGGTGAAGCGATTTCCACGGTGGTTTCCGAAACCGATCTTTTGGTGAGTTCTTCCCAATACTTCGATGACGACATCGGGGATTTGAATTTCAGCGACTTTGAATTGAGGTGCATCGATGACGAAGATTTGCGACGTAACCGCCCGCTTGTCCTTTGTTCCAGCAAAGAAGATACGGTTGCGAGAAATTCCAAGTTTTTTGGCAAGGTTGTTGCAGAAACGGTTGGTTTCCCAGTTCGTCAAGGTGATTTTGGCGACCGTAAAACGACCTTTTGGATTGAGGGTAATGGTTGTAGCAATTTCATCGACACGGAAGTCAGCAACGCGTGATTTGAGTACGCCGCCGATACCGTTGCCATCCGCAGCATAGCCAATGAGTCCGATGGCTTCTGCCAGCGAATCGTTGGGCTGCACAGCAGCCACCTCATAGTGTTAGACTGTCAAATTCGCTGGACAAACTACTGATGATTTCGTTGAGAACGACATCAGGCTTTGCCTTTCCAGTGGTGCGAATATAGAATTCAGGTGGATCCAAATCAGGGTGTCCGGGGAAGTAGTTGGCGTACTCGACAGACTTGTGATTGTTCAAGCGGTCTCGAAGGATTTGAAGAGCGGTGTGCGACTCTCCAGTGATTCGAAGTCGGAGTTCATTTTTCTCATGAATGAGGACCTTGACTGGCATGTTATCGCTTTGGCGACCAACCACCCCATATTGAACCTTGCCGTCCATGAGAAAGCAGGTTTTCACTTCGTGAGCAACCATCTCACCCTGTCACTTAAACACCCTCTGCCCTTCGCATTGCGCATGGACACCTCGAACTATGAGGACCTGATGGCGGAATACGCCGGTCTGTTCAAGCGTCTGTCCGTTCCGATTCTTGTTGTGTCTGCGCTTCTAACCGTGGCACTGTGTGCGCATCTCTTGACGTCGCCCCCTGAGTTTCGTACGGATTTGAACGATTTTGCTCCTAAATCGGATTCCAACAAAGCGCATGAAGAGATTCACGCCTATTTCCCTGATGAATCCAGGCCAATGTTTGTCCATGTGACAGACGACAACGGTGGAAATGTCCTCAGCATTGATTCGCTCAAGCAAATGGATGCTGACCTTGCTGCACTTCAATCGGATGAGCGCGTTGAATTGACCGCTATCGTTTCATGGACAACTTCTCCAGGGATGATTCAAATCGCTCTCGATGAGCAATCGCCCGGAACAACGCTTTCTGATTATCAGGACTGGCCCTCGCTCGTCGATGCTGTTGTCGATGAAGATACGACATGTTCCATTAACCAAGACGATGCTTTGCTGAGTACCGTGAACTTTGTTGGTTCAGCACTCATCAACAAAAACTTGGACATCAGTAAAACCTGTTCGTACCTCGCTAATGGAGAAGGTGACGCAGTTCCTGCTGCTGATTCAACAGCGTGGGTGATTGAGATTGATCCTGAACTACCAGAGGATGAACGTCGAGAAATCCAACATCAAATACGACTTGCATTTTCGGATGTCAGCGAAAATTCGGAACTTGATTATGCTGTCGCATCTCTCGATCTTATGTCCTACGATATTGACCAAGGAACCTTCGATAATCTTGCATTGTTGATTCTGTTTGCAACATTGGTTGTCATCGCTCTCTTGTTTGTAGCATTCAGGAACATCAAAGGCGT
>DUJC01000044.1:0-3653 GCA_013330015.1 Candidatus Poseidoniaceae archaeon
CGTGACGTTGTTGTAGGCAAGGCTGGTGAATCCTGAGCCAGTGATTGTTATCGTTTCACCACCTGTGGTCCAACCAGAGTTTGGACTGACAGAAATCACAGTGGATTCGGACATCTGAGGTTCTTGAATTGAAGGCATTGAGGTAGGTTCAGTCGTCAAGAACGGAGACGAAAGAACGGAAAGCAGCACAAAAACGACCAACCATGTTCGCATGTGATAAACACTGTAACTCCTGTCATAAACAATCTGTAACAACACTGTTACTTATGGTATCAAGACTGTAACCTTTGAATTAAGAACGTCCTGTTCAGTGTGTATATTGTGAGCGGAGAACCCAATCCAAATTGCGACCCGCTTTACGGTAGGGTCGATGCGCTTCTAGAGCAATTGACAAAGTCGAAATCCTTGCATATTTTGATGATTCTTGACCAAAAAAACCGGGCACTGCGCTTCTCTGAAATCAAAGATCGAGTTGATGCATCATCGACCACAGTTTCTCGCCGCCTTGGTGAACTCATTGAGTTTGAGCTCGTTGAGCGCACCAAGGTGAGAGAAGAATCGAAGACGCATGAATATGCGATTACTGGATACGGGAAACAATTGAGTCCTATTATGCACGCCTTCTATGATTGGGTCGAGCAAAAGAATTCATTTTGATACTATTGAGAACTGCTAACATCTGCCAAGAGGATATGACCAATCAAGGATGCTTCAATTCGGCTCGCATCGATGGCTCCATCAAGCGAAATTCCGAGGTTCTTCGCTCCATCTAGATTGATTTCCAAGGATTCAGAGGACTTTGAAAGGCCAAGCCCATTGAGAAGTTCGTTGGCTTCTTGATCAATGGTTTCCGAATTCATCGATGTTGTTTGATCAGGAATATGGAGCAACCATCCAGATGTTGACCTGTTCTGTAAACCGGCTCGCTTGAAGGCTTCCGATACGTTGTGCGTACCAGCTAAAACCCGCAAGAATTCAGCATCGAGGGTTCGTGCTTGTGCAGTTCCTCGCTCTGTGTTTCGGTTGCTAACCGTTGTTGCGGTCCACAATTGTCGTGACGTTTGGGCGACATCAGAGCGGCAAAAGACCCAGCGTTGATTGGGAACGATCTTTTGGAAGGATTGCACAAAGGATTTCAATTCCAATGGCTCGTTGCTTGTCCAAGACCAACAAGGAAACGTCTCCCACATTGCGATGCCCTGCACCGACATGCCTCATCAACTCTACCCAAAATCTTCGCCATCGAGCGGCATATCATCGCTTCGTTTCTTGACCGGAACAGTTCCATGTTCCTTCTGAACCACTTTCTTGACCTCTGTCATGATGTTGTTGACCAACTTTGGACCCCAGCCTCTCCACGAGGCGACCTTTTGCTGATCATTATGGGTCATGGCGAGTACGTCTTTCGGTGTTCGAATTCCAATGGAAGCGAGCGAACGAGCACGCTGCCGGCCAACGTGACGGATTTTGACCAAGTTCAACAAATCTGACTTACAACCGTGTCGTACACGTTGACGAAGAGTATCCAATTCGGAGGACAACTGAGCAAGAACAGGCATGTGCTCATCAGCAAAAACGTCGTCGTTAAGGAGTATCTCACGACCTGCATACAACAGCCAATCCATCAAATCAACACGGTGATGAACATCTCCAGGGGAGACATCGAGTTGCTTTTCGATTTCACGCATGGTTTCTTCTTCGAACCAGTGCTCAAGACACCATGCAGATTTGACAAGTCCGAGATGTCGTTCTTCGTATGGTATATCGTAGAGGAGTTCATCTTCGACAGATGCGGCTTTCAATTGCAGGTCAGAACCGATGGTCAGATCCGCTGTTTTCGCCCAAAGTGAGGCGAAGTCAGGTGTGCTGCATGCCAAATGCGTCAATCCAAAGGAGCTCACAGGTCCATCTTTCCGTACCATGCGACGAACGGCACGGCGCATCCCTGTTCGGAGTATCGAAGCCGAGAGCGGATCAAGATACAACTGAGCAACACGCTCACCGATTGGTGTTGCTTCGTATTTCATCGATGGTGGTTCGCCTGATGCATCACTCCAACCCCCCACGCTGTTGAGGGACGTGGCTGAAACGAATCCAAGGGAAGGCGTACCATGGGATGACGGAGTAGATTTGGCGTGTCGCTCCTCTTGAAGGGTAACGCCACCGGATTCTTGGGCAACATTGACCCACACAGGAACATCGTCATCCCATGTTTCATCTTGATCAATGACCTTGTCTTGACGGCGAACCTCGTAGGTTTCATCAATGCCCAAGCGTCGTAAGAAGCGTTCCTCAACCAACCAATCCAGCATCGAATCGAGTCGTTCTTGCAGTTGGTTGGTCGGCATCGTGGTTCCAAGGAAGGTGGCATCAAAGAACGAGCCAATGGAATCTCGATGGAGCAACCCTCCTGTTGCAACACAGGACAAGAGATGCATACGCATCGCTGGTTCAGCAGAAAGTTTGGAAGATATGTCTTCGATGGGTCCGAAAAAGTAGCGTTCACTCACCTCATCGGCGACCTGCCAACCATCCGTTCCTTTGCAAAGCACCCATGCTTCTCCAACCGGATCGTATCGTGGACGACCAGCTCGACCGAGCATCTGGTGTACTTCCATGACAGGAAGTGGTCTGCTCATTCCATCGTCCCAACGTTTGATGTCGCGAACCAAGACGCGTCGAGCAGGAAGATTCACGCCTGCAGCAAGCGTTGGCGTTGCGCACAATGCGAGAAGAAGACCTTGTTTGAACGCTGATTCAATGCTCTGACGTTGGCGATGTGTCAGTCCTGCATGGTGGAAGGCTACGCCACCACGAATGCATGTCGCAAGCAGTTCACCCATGCTTGTTTGTGAACGCCCTTCAAGTGACTCAGCGACTTGTTCAAGTTCCAACAATCGTTCAGGCTGTTCCTTTGCAAACCGTTTTTTGACCCGTTCTGAGAGTTTCTTAGCCTCCGATTGAGCGCTACGACGAGTACCGACAAAGACGAGAACCTGACCTCCCTGTTCGATTGTATCTTGAACGACAATCCACGCAGGGTGGCTCAACGGGCCTTCGAGATGACGTGGAGGTGACAAGACATTTTGACTCGAGTCAAGTGAAGATGACTGAATTTTACGAGGCTCCAAATGACGGTCGTGCAATGTGGCGTATTCAAGATCAACTGGTCTCCAATCAGATTGCACCAAGGTTGCATCAAGCCATTTGGCCAGAATCTCACAATTTCCTACAGTTGCCGAGAGTGCAATTAACTGTGCGTTCGGTCGTAATATCCGCAACCGAGTGAGATTTATCTCAAGCGTTGGCCCACGACTCGCATCATGCAACAAATGAAATTCATCCGCAACCACAACCGAAACATTGCTCATGAGTTCAGAGCGACTACGCATCAAAGAGTCGAGTTTCTCCGATGTACAAATCAGGATGTCGGAGTCATCGATGTTCTTCGCTTCAGATGTTGCATCGCCAATGCCGAGGCCGATTTTCAATCCAAGGTGCTGACCGATCTCCTTCAACTCCTCGAATTTCTCACTTGCAAGCGCTTTGAGTGGTACGATGTAGACCGCCCGAGAGCCTGGGTTATGATTGAGCAGTTGATTCAGAATCGCTATGTAAGCAACAAGCGACTTGCCTGATGCAGTTGGAATAGC
>DUJC01000044.1:4043-7621 GCA_013330015.1 Candidatus Poseidoniaceae archaeon
GGGTGAAGTCGTTCAATGCCCCATTCAGATTCGAAAAAATCGATGGCTTTCTTCGGCAAAGAGAGGTTCTGAATCGACCTTTCCTCTTCGCCCATAACCGTAGGTTACGCCAACGGCTGAAAAGGAATGCGCTTCTTCTTGGCTGCCGACACGCCTAAGTCCTTCCAGTCGATACGAAGTCCATGGACGACCAGACTGAACTCCTGATTGAACAACGCCTCTCTGTGTTTTCGGATGAACCCGATCTCAACGACTGGTTCGAGGTGATGTGTGGTGCAGCAATGGCTGTCCTCGGGCTGTTCCACCTCGTGACTCCAGGCGAACTTGTCGATCCTGACCTCATGCGCTGGTTTGCAGCGTCAGTCGTTGCTGCAGGCGCCGTATGGGCTGGACATGGTCTGAAAGATATGGCCGTCAAAGAGATGCGGCGTTCTGCTGCAATGATGGAATTGAGTGCATCCTCATCAACCAGCAGCAGCATAGATCATGGATTGATTCGTGATGTTCTTCTCAACCCAGATGCTTACAAAGAATTCCTCACAAAAGCCTACCAAGAGGCTTGGGATGACGGCATCATCACTGAAGAAGAACTGGCTGAATTGAAGCAATTCCAAAGTGCACTTGGCATTAGCGACGAAGAAGCAGAAGACATCTCCAAGAAAGCCAAGAAAGCATCCTCAGAAGAGTGACGTCCAAATTGTGCTGGTTGAAGCATATGCTTCAGCCAACTGCTTCGCTTTCCTTCGTCGCTGCTCTTCATTGACGACGATGGCTAAACAAACAAGGATCGATACGATTGCGACGACTCCGGTGTAAGGGATGATGCCACTGGTTGTTCTTAGTGCATTGAACGGGGGCGTGTCCTCAGCACCAAATTGATTCGAATATTCGACTTGGAGGTCCAACAAATCAAGTTCACAATCGCACAATGTAACCGTAATTCGTTCAGGATAGAGTGATGTCTGCAGTCGCTTCCAGGAAGCATCATCGATACCTGCGGGGCGGGTGGCCCATGTCGGTGACGATAAGGACCCAAACGAAGAGGTTGAGATCATCGCAGTGTCAATATGGTGGATTGAGTTTGATGGTTGCTCATCTACAACAAGCAGTGCTTCCAACATCATCAAATCGAGGAGCAATGCACGGGTTGCGATGATGGAAAATGTGACGATTTGTTCGTCGAGACCGTCTGTGATTCTTCCACTGCGAGATTCAGAAATCTGATTGAAAACAAGCTGATCGATTCTGACATTGTCAAGCCCTTTGACGATGAGTTGCCAACGTCCATCTTCTCGTTCGTATGCTGACTCAATGTTCAGCCACAGCCTCAAATCTTCACCATTTCGAATGCCAAAGGTCGCCCCTACGTGTTCGATCATGGTCGCCTCAGGAGTCGCAGGGCTCGAAACATCCCAGAGCTGTTTGACCCGTTCGTCGAGAAGTTGCTCTAGAGACCACTCCGATTCGGACTGCGACTCATCGGCCATGGTCCACAGAGGACTAACAATGCCGCTCAAGAAGAGCAGCACAATGGCCGGCACGAAGACAAAAGAACGTAGGCGAGTCGATGTTGTTGAACGATAAAATTGAGCTACAAAGAAGATGAGGAATCCAATGACTGGGAACAACATCACTCCATTTTGCTGTGTCAAATCCTCAGTTTCTCCAGTTGAGAAATCAAAGAACTGGGCCTCATAGGAAACCTTCCCTTCGAATTCTGAAGCATCTGTTGGACCTGAACTCTCTACAGCGTAGACACCGCTCCAGATGTAGGGTTGAAACCGATCGATTTGACCATTCAAGCAGAAGACATAGTCACCAGGTTCGAGTGCTCGCCAGCGATAATTGGTGAGGATTTCATCACCCTCTGCCTTTGTGATAACTTCAGGTGCTGCGACTTGCAACCCTCCGGATGTTCTCAAGCGATGGATGCCGTTGCTTTGCTGCAATTCCAATGGTACATCCTCCCATTGAATGAGAATCCGCATGATTTCGTTTGATTCAACGCTGAACGACCAACAATCGCTATCATCGCCTACAAGTGCTCCGTAGTGAACATCTTCGAGTGAGGTCGATTTGGGTTGCAGTGCACTCGTAGGCTCGTCTACATCCTTAGCGCCAACGTTTTCTGACCAAGCAATGTCGAGTTTGAGAAACGATGCGCCTCGCAGATGCAACTCCCACGTTGAGGGGCGATCGACGGTGAAAACAATTCGTGCACGAACAGCATCTCCTGGCCATAAAAGTCGTCCTTTGTCAAGATTCAATGATGTATCTTCCCATCGATGGCCAGTTCCTCCACCTGTGCTCGGAAGGGCTGAATCTTCTGATTCGAGGTCCGTAACACTCGACCCAATGATGAGTTTGACGTCCATTTCGGGCGTGTATACGCCGACAGCATCGCCTTGAACACGCAAATCGATGAACAACTCATCAAGCGTTTCTGGGAGAACGGCCAACTCTGTTTGTGCAGGTACCATATCAAATTCGATAGCAACGGATTCTGTCATCAGTGGATTGGCTTGGACTGAGCCAGAGATGATTTCTTCTCCAATTGGAACAGGCGTCAGTTGACAATTGTCATCGGATTCACAGGAAAAATACAGTTTACCTCCGTTTTCTTGATCGGTTAAGGAACCACTTACTGGAAGAGCAAGCATACAAAGAAGAACTACGATGGAAATACATCCCGTTCTCTTTTTCATGGAATGACCTCGTTTGTCCGAGATATGATGACTTGTTTAGTTTGCTTCCTGCGTGTTCATGACGTCGACGAGAATGGTTGCACATGCTCTGCATCGGAAACGACCGTTCGCTCTTCGTTTTCGTGGATACTTTTTGTCGCAGGTTGTACATACCCACAACCAACTTGCAGACCGCTGTCGAAGGAATTGCGTAAATTCACGACCTCGATTTGCTCCATGGTGAGGCCACAACTGTTCAAGTCGACGAAAAGTAGTGTCATGGAAACGATTTCCAAGCGCATGCAGGTACTCATGATACAAGACAAATCGAGCATAATCATGCCATGAAGGATCCAACAGCATCGGATGCAAATCAACCGTCTCTACATCTTCAGTTTTCAACTCCGATGCGTTTGCTCCACGTCGAAATCGAGTCACGCCATGGCGTTGCGTTGCATTGCGTCGCAAGACAGCCAGAGGAATCGAGTTGAGTGAATTCAAACGAGACTCGTTTTCAAATCCGATTGTTTTCATTTGTTCCAGAACTTCATCCTGCAGTTGGCTGAGTACAATTGATTGCTCATTGGATGGTTTTGCCATGCTTGTACCTCAATTCCACCGGTGATAAGCAGGATGGCCTTCTTTAACAGCCACAAACAATCCTTTGCCAGTCGCACAGACCTTGTCATTGGCTTTCAGTTCCATTCGAACATGGACTCTGTCCTCACCGATTTCTTCCGGATATGCTTCGATATGCAATTCGGTTCCAATTGGTGTTGGTCGTCGCAACGATACGGAGTAAGATGCAGTGACCGTGCATGGCGGTTCATCGAGCCCATGCTCGTCCATGAGGGCAATGGCTGCAGCCCAATTTCCGTGACAGTCGAGAAGTGT
>DUJC01000110.1:0-1366 GCA_013330015.1 Candidatus Poseidoniaceae archaeon
GGCTCTTGTGCATGAAGATGCAACCTTTGTGAATTCCGTTATCGCTCAATACGCGGTTGTTGGAGCAAACACCGTGCTGAAACATTGTGTTCTCATGAACGGCTCAAAGATTGAAGATGGAGTGCATTTGGAGTACAGTATTCTCTCACCTGGTGCCACTGTTTCCAGCAATGTCTCGACTTCGAATGTCATCTTGGGTGACGATGAGCGTCTTGAAAACGTTTGAAATAAATAGATTGCAGGCACTGAGTTCTAATACCCTCGGAGCGGAGAAAGGACCATGGCAGTAGAACGTACGTATGACCGAACATGGGAAGAAATTGAGTCCATGCTTGCACGTGCTGAGAAAAAGATGAGAAAGTGGAAGGACTTCTTCGAAGATTGTCGTGATCGCGGCGATCGTGATGGTATGAAAGATGCTGCTCGTAACTTCAAAGCATTGGAAGGTGTCATCAAGACACTCAAGTGGACACTCGGTGATGTGAGTGTCGATACACCATTGGAGTGATTACCAACCACGTTGGTCCAATCGAACTTCAAGCGTTTCCAGCTCATCACCCTTCATTGGGTCGCCTTCGATCATTGCTTGGGCTTCAGCAACCTTGCTCGCATCATCGTAGTGAGCGGTTGCCATGACAATGGCATCTGCCATGTTTGGTGGATCATCAGACTTGAAAATTCCAGAGCCGACGAAGATGCCATCCATGCCCATGCGCATCATGTGCGAAGCGTCTGCTGGTGTAGCGATACCTCCAGCTGAAAATGTGACTACGGGGAGTCGTCCAAGCGTCTTGACCTCGTCCAATACGGAGCGAATGGACGCATGCATGTCTCCATCAATGGTGCCAAATGGTGTTCCCAAGTAGGTTCCTGGAAGTTTCGAGGTATTGGCTAGAACTCGGTATCGCTCCATGATGAGATCAGCAGTTTCGTCAAGGAGGTTGTCGTCCATGGACTGAACTTGCTTGATTTCTTGCGTAATGAGTCGAGAGTGCGTTACGGCTGCTACAAGATTGCCCGTGCCTGCTTCTCCCTTGGTTCGAATCATGGCTGCGCCTTCATGAATACGACGAACGGCTTCGCCGAGTTCAGTTGCACCACAAACGAATGGAATTTCGTATGCTTTCTTGTTGATGTGGAAGAATGGATCAGCAGGTGTGAGAACTTCGGATTCGTCAACCATGTCAACGCCCATGGATTCGAGAATCCGTGCTTCACCTTCGTGACCGATACGGGCCTTGGCCATGACTGGAATTGACGTGCAGTCAAGAATGCCTTGAATCATGTCTGGATGACTCGTACGAGCAACGCCGCCTGCCTTGCGTATGTCTGCTGGGACTCGCTCGAGTGCCATTACCGCAACAGC
>DUJC01000110.1:1762-3886 GCA_013330015.1 Candidatus Poseidoniaceae archaeon
CGAGCAAAGCCACGTTTGATGAGGTCGCTTCCGTGACGAAGTTGGGTAAAGTCAGTACGCGTCATGAGTATCAATCCTCTCGGAGGTTTACCCCTTCAAGAAGGTTGGTTAAGGCCCGTGATTGAATTAGGAGCCGAGAACAGGTGAGTCGCCTTCTGCAATTGGTGCGTCTGCAGCTTCGTTTTCATTTCTGTCAATCCAGTCCTCTTCCTCGTCTGGAATGTCAGTGTCAGCAAAGATGGCTTCGACGGGGCATTCAGGGGCGCATGCTCCGCAATCGATGCATTCATCAGGATCAATGATGAGGTAGGTATCCATTTCACGGAAGGCTTCGACTGGACAGACTGCAACGCAATCTTGGTATTTGTGATCAACACATGCTGATGTTACGACGTGGGGCATGCTTGCATGTATCGTCATCAAGTACTTGAAACCTTTTTTACGGCCATTCTCGGTTTAGGTTAGCCGAAAATTTCCCCTGCGATTGATTGCACATTTTGACCAGGATAAACAGCTAGTTTGATTCGAATCTTAATGACAGGGTCGCTGCCGGTGGATGAGATAAGTTCGACCTTTTGTCCGATGACCGATTCGAGATTTAATCGAAGATGAATTACATTGTCTTCATCAAGACGTGCGTCCAGTTCTGATAGGATCGTATCATGGTGGGGCTTGAGCTTTTCAAGAAACGATTCGATTTGCTTGTTCTTCTTTACATGCGTCGAAAGCATTGCCACGCGTGGTCCATGGTAGGACGTCGTCATATCGACATTCCACTCGGTTTCAGTCAACCACTCGAGGGCTTGCGTGACCAAATCAATGTCCTGCAATTCATGCGCAGTTGCCGCTGCATGAACGTGAAGAATGCCCATGAATTGACGTTGCAGAGCGAAGGTCATGAGGTTTACCGCTCTTCTTTTCCATCAATTTGCTTCATATAGGTGAGGTATGTCGGTGGAACGCTAGAGGGGTAGCCCCCTCAGATACCCCTCCGAGATGAGTGCCATGGCAAAGAAGATGAGCGCAAAAGCGCGAGCAGCAGCCCGTAAGCAGAGAGATAAGTGGAAGACCAAGCGTTGGTACACGATTCGAGCGCCTCGATATCCATGGAACTACCAGAACATCGGTGAGACCATCGGTGAGTCTGACGAGCACATCATGGGACGTATCTATGAAATGACACAACAAGAATTCAATGGTGACTTCACCAAGATGCACGTTATGCTTCGATTCCGTGTCACAGACACAGTCGGACAAGATGCATTGACCACTTTTGTTGGTCACCACCACCAAACCAACCACATCCGTCGACAAATTCGTCGATACCGTGGAAAGATTGACGACGTTCTCGACGTTGTCACCGAAGACGGTTACTTGGTTCGTATCAAGCCGTTGATCATCACGCAAAAGCGTGTTCAGACCTCGGTTAAGCAATCCATCCGAGCCAAGACACGAGACGTCCTACGTGGCTACGTTGCTAAGACAACCTACGATTCGCTTCAGGTTGCTATGCTCGATGGGTCGCTTGAATCTGAAATTCAGAACCAAATCAAGAGCATCTATCCTTGCCGATCGGTCGTCATCCGCAAGAGCCAACTTCTACAAGAAGGTGTTTCGATAGACCAAGGTCCTACCCTTGACGAAATCCACGCCGAAGAAGCACGCAAGGAAGCCGAAATCAAGGCCAAGAAGGCAGCAGCTCTCGCTGAAGCCATGGCTGAAGAAGAGGCTGAAGGTGACGCTGACGAAGCAGAAGATGTCGAAGAAGACGCAGTCGAAGAGGTTGCAGAGACTGAAGAAGCAGTTGTAGAAGAAGAAGCAGTTGTCGAAGAAGCCGCTGAAGAAGAGGCTCCTGCTGAAGAAGCATCTTCTGATGACGTCGATTACAGTTCAATGACTGTTGCAGAACTCAAGGATCTCCTCAAGGCGGCAGGCAAGCCTGTCTCCGGAAAGAAGGCTGAACTTATTGAGCGCTTGCAAGAGTAATCAGCGAACATTTGACAACCCTTGACGAAGAGGGTCCTTCATGCAGCGACTTGCCATCATTGGTGGAACGGGCCTTCTTAACATGGCAACGGGGCAACCGTTTGCAGATGCCGGACTCGAAGTACTTGCTACGGATTC
>DUJC01000040.1:0-1969 GCA_013330015.1 Candidatus Poseidoniaceae archaeon
TTACCATTGAATTCGATTCACGGTGTTGAGCAAGTTCTTTTGTAGTAAGCGCATTGATTTGCCAATATGAATAGCGGTGAATTGAAGTCCAACAACGCTGGATTTTTCCAATCACCAAAACTCATCAGTCTGGTTTTGCTTTTTGTTTTCATTGTTGGATTAAGTGCTGGAGCCGTACTTTCTGGAAGCGACCTCATATCGAACTCAGGTGAGAGTGAATTCAGCATAACTGTCGATAACGAGATGGGAACAAACAAATTCATCCTCATCGAAGTTGATGAAGGCGATAACGACGAGGAAGTCGTAACTGAACACATACTCCACGAATTTGCATTTGAAGCATCAGACCGAGGTGGACTGATTACATGGGACTTCAGCGATGGATTCACCGCTACCGGAAACGAAGCAACACACAGCTTCGAGAAGCCAGGAATCTATGTCATCGAGGCCACAGAATCTCTCGGTGGAAGAGTAAGCACAGCAACAATCACTATCACCGTTCATCTTGAATCAGAGGCAGAAGTCGATAATATGGAATGTGTTTGTGCTCCAACCGCTAAAGACACGATTATTCCACTTTCAGAACATCAAGGCATCTCAAGCATTGAAGGATTCGTTCAGGTTGAACACGATGGTAGCAGCGAATCCTGTTCATTGCGCAATCCGCTCCAAGAATGCCATGTACGTGTCATCATGCAACGTCTATCCAATGGAGAAGTCGTCGAACAGTCCATTCTCTTTGATGACACCTTCAGAAGCAACGAACAGGTTGTCGATTTCCTCTTCAAAGATGTTGAACTACAGCAAGGTGAGCGCTTGCAGTTGCGGCTTGAAACCGATCAGGTTCGAGATTGGCACAAACCAACCGCTGCATGGTTTACCAACGCCCCATCCATGGTCTGAGTTTGTATTTGCAACACGAAGCGTTGATTGTTTCGATGGCAATAGGCTCTGGAAGATGTGTTATGAACACGGCATGACCTACGAATGACTTGCATTA
Source organism: Candidatus Poseidoniaceae archaeon (assembly GCA_013330015.1). Taxonomy (GTDB): domain Archaea; phylum Thermoplasmatota; class Poseidoniia; order Poseidoniales; family Poseidoniaceae; genus MGIIa-L2; species MGIIa-L2 sp8574u. Next base: position 1,001 of record DUJC01000040.1, read on the forward strand.
TTCGGTTTTGTTCCCTTTTTTCGCTATCATCGATGCTACGCGGATAATGCCGATCAATACTACACCCCCCAACATCATGAAACCGTTGATGAATGCCATCGAGTTGCTTGGTGCATCCCCTGGGTCACCTATGTACACTCGAGTCGGGTCTGCGGGATCGTATCGGACTTCGAGCACGTCATCGGACAGTTCAGAGAGAATTTCTTGACCCGAACCTTCTGGACGCTCTGATGCATTCCGATTGTCCTCAGAGGATGCCTCGGGGCCAAACGCATCGATGCAGAACCAGAGCGATTCATTGACAGCAAACTCACAATGGTACCACCACGTATCGTATTCTCTGTTATCGAAATAACAATTCCAATATGACTCATCGTTTGGTTCACTCTGCCACTTGCATTCTGTATCGTAGACTTCCCATGGATCATCGTATCGCTCATCGAAAAACTCCCGAGGAAAATTGTTGCCTTCGTACTCCCACAACTCATAAGCTGCAGAACAGGGATTCGGCATAGGGCCACTGATGCTGTACTCAGACCCACCACTGGCGAAGATACTATGATTTGGCTTACAAGCAAGATACGTTTGGATGTGCGTTCCATTCTCAACTTCAGGGCTGCAAGTGTAGTTCCCATCATCAAGCAAGGCGCAATTGAGAATCAAATTTGCCGTAAAAAAGTCCTCATAACATGTAGATTCATCTCCACAACTCACCTCTTCACTCCATACTTCGATTTCAGAATCCATGTGTACTGATGTAATTGGCCATGACATCGCCTTGTTCGCATATTCTGTGGATTCTGTGTCTTGGAGGAAAGCATGTCCAAAACTGTTCCATAGGAACCAAGAAGCAACAACAAGGAACAGTATCTCTTTACCTACAATAAAAGCAGGATGCATTGGCCCTTTTGAGGAGGATGATTCCTCGTTGGAATGGTTACCCAAATCGTTCAACGATGGTTGGGATTG
>DUJC01000040.1:2337-3967 GCA_013330015.1 Candidatus Poseidoniaceae archaeon
TTTACAACGGCTTGTTCTTCCTCGGAATTTTCCCAAAAAACCTCTCCAATCACGAATATCCCATCGATGCTCAAGTCTTGAAGTTAGTGCCTAAAGATGCTCAACAAAAAATTCTCTCGATCGGACGAGAGCGTCTGCACGAGCTTGTGGATTGCCTTCAACCGTAGCACCTCGATTTCTGAGAATACGAATGATCCATCGCCGTTGCCAGCGTTTGTTGAGAGGCAAGTGAATTCCCAAGAAGAGTTTTCCTGACATCGACCCTTTCTTGTTGATTCGAATCGTCCGTTTCTTCAAGTGAACGGCATGAGGGAGACGTGTGTATTCATGTTCGCAATCGAACGAATGATGTGCATCAGGATAGACCTTTACACTCGCATTCGGCAGTTGTGGCATGAGACTTTCAACGAAATGAACGGGAGTCCAGTCATCGGCAGCACCATGGAGGATGAGTTTAGGCGCTTCTGTCCATTCCTTGACATCTGGACGGAGATGGGCTGCAGGGTAAAATGGCAGATGAGCATCAAAGGGCATACCTAGAGCCTCAACGATTGGTATCCATGAGGAATACAATGCAACGGTTCCACCGAGGCTCCATCCAGAAATACCGATTTTGCCAATCGTAGGATTCTCTTCTAAGACAGCACGAGCACGGAACGCATCTACGAGCATCATGGCATGAGTGACAGTAAGTTGGTCGTTCGCAGTCGACTCGATGGATCTTGAGATGAATGAGTTGACCTTGCACACAGCCAGGCCAGCGTTCAGCCATCCACTGATGTGATCCTGATGATGGTCAGCCCATCCTAAACTTCCATGCAGAGCAACAACGCATCCAAACGGACCCTCTCCTTCTGGCAAATACAATTCACAGTCAACGATTGTCTCTGGTGTTTTTTCCAAACGTGTGAGTATTTGATGAATCTCAAATGGAGAGCGAGATTGGACTTGAAACCGCTCGACCATTGATACCGCTAGAGTGTTCGATGTTTCATATTTGCTAATCATCAAAGATGATATAAGGGGCACAATGTTTGGATGACGATGTAAAAACAAGCCTCTATATTGTGCACCACGAAGTATTTCGCTATGGACGTCTATGATGTATCCTTCTTTTTTTCAACCATGTGGGTCGGACCCTTTTGGTTTGCAATGCTGATCTTTCCAGAACATGAGATGACCAAAAAGGTACTCAGTGGCCCGTGGTTTTTCCTAGGTCCCTTGATAGTCTGGTGGCTGGTTACCATCGCTAACCCGCAAGCAATGCTAGACTTAGCAAAAGATGCTGCAAATCCGAACGGTATATTGGAGGGGCTTGCGGAGATAATGGGTAGTAAACCAGGAGCGGCTGCAGCATGGGCTCATATGGTTGCAGGCGATATTTTCGTCACGAGATGGATTTGGAAACGGTGCTTGAACACCAAAGCTCCTCGTTGGGTTGCTGCAACATCGGTATTCTTTGGCGTCATGTTAATGCCCGTTGGGCTAGCTGTGTGTGCTATATTTGTGAGAGAAAGTAATGACCTCCCAAATATCAATGCGACCAGTCTGTAGTGAAATAAAATCAAGTAGGCTGGAGTTAACTCAAGGAGGAAAAAAAAACAGTACGAAGATGCTCGTACCGGGATTT
>DUJC01000012.1:0-1447 GCA_013330015.1 Candidatus Poseidoniaceae archaeon
CTCAAGTTTTGCTTTATCACTCATGGTATCATACGCCTCGCTGTGAGGGCGGTATATCAACCATTTGCTCATTATTTTCGATATACAATACCATTAATGAGCAATAAATTTGATTATTTATAATCAAACGATGTTTTAGTGGTTGCTAGATTGTTCTCATTTAGCCAATTGCGCGAAAAAGACAGTTGAAAATTAGCAAACGCCCAAATCATCACAATCTGATTGAGATGGGTTACTGATTGTTCGCCGCTTGGTCTGATTGTGGCGTGATGAGAACATCGTCTGGAGAGCGTTTAATGATCGGTAATTCTGCAACCGATAATGAAGGCAATACGTGGACCGTGCAGGAATAACCACATGCAGGAGCGAGGTAATCCTCTCCTTGATCGGTAAGAACAAATCGAATCCCGTGTCCTGCTGGCAAGAGCGCATCAATGGCTTGGAATTCCATCAGCATGGTTATCTCTTGGCCAGGTACAACGGTTTGGGCTTCATAGCCGCCTGCGTGATAGCGTACATCCATTGTGGCATGCCCAAGCCGCAATCCAGTCTCAGCATCTTGCATTTCCACAAAGATTTGTCCACCATCGAAGCTCGGTACCGCAGAAAGGTGAATTGTCGCTAAACCTGCAATGTGGAGGTCATCGGTTTCGCTTAATGCGGAACATTCCACAGTCACCGATTGTCCCCCGCCAACAACAGGAGCTCCTCCGCCTACGAAAACTCCATCATTGCTACAATCGCTCAAGTCAAGTTGTAGACGTTCAACATCCGCAGGTGGCCATGTTTCTTCAATTCTCCATTGACCATCGTTTCGTTGGACTTGGGCATGTAATGCTGGCTTCTCACCGACACCTTTCAGATAGTACTCCATCCATTCGAACAAGTCTTGGCCCCAATCCCACCGTGTCATGTTCTGAATGGCTTCACCGCCATAACCAGAATCCTGAGCATTGTGTTTGGTCCATTGGTCGGGATAATTGTGCTCCCATTGACCGATCATTCCAGCAACATCGTATCCATTGTCGATGTACTCCTGATACCAATTAACACCAGGAGGTCCCCCAAAGACCATGTGAGGGTCAACATTCCAATCCTGAAGACCTTGAACCCAGTAAATGCTTCCATTGTACTTGCCCAATGCCTTGTCAATATGACTTCGCTCATCGTAGTAATTATCCATGTAGGGGTCGAGTTCGCCAAGCCCATAACGCGTCGGTCCTGCAAGGAATCCTTCGACGACATCTCCGCACAAGTTGTCAAGATCGTCACCATCGTAATCCAGAATCGACCCCCCATAGTTGGAGTGCATCACCTGACTTCGTGCTTCTGCGCTACCGTTCTTGTAGAGAAGTGGTCCAAGAGCAGTTGTACCCGATATAGGAACGATGGTTTTCAGATACTGACTGCCTTGTGCAGCAGCTTCCCATGCAGTTGCTCCTTCGTA
>DUJC01000012.1:1853-4376 GCA_013330015.1 Candidatus Poseidoniaceae archaeon
ATGCCAAGTCCTTCACCATCGCCACGATAGTCGAAACATCCTGTGCTCTCTTCGGTTGCGAACACGGCCACCTGTGCGAGAGCGTAACCATGCGGTACGAAATTGTCGTAGATGAACTCGCCGCGACCTGCGCTCACAACGTTGGTCGGTGACGATTGACTTCCCGGTGAGCCATAATCAAAATATGGGCTCACGACTGCAATGACTGGGACTTGTTCGCCTTCTTCTGTGTTCGATGGTAGCCAATAGGAGAGGTGCACTTCAGCCGTATTCGGTCCACCTTCCCATGTACCTGATGTATCGACCTCGATGTTCACTTCTTGAACGGGAAGTGGTTCGTATGGCCCATCTTCAAGCACACGAGAGTAAGAGCCTGTCCAGTTCCATTCGAGCGTATGGCGTTCGTAAATGTCTGGGTATGTTTCAACAACCTTCTCTTCCGAGGATGGAGTTGTACTTCCAAAGCATCCTGAGAGCGTCATGCTGAGCATCATTGCCACGAGAAGAACAGCCAATCTACCCCTTCTCGCCATGTTTGGTCCTCGCTGTGCTGACATAAACGGTTTGCGTCTTTTCCGCAAACTATGATTGATAGCAATGCTTGGGGTTGAGCATGGAGGCAGGTGAAGCGTGGGGCGTACGTTGGGATGCCTCAACGTTACCCATGGCGAAAACGTTCATGCAAGTCGCATGTCGAAAACAGAGCTTGGTTTGTCTCGCTGCCGATCGATACACAATGGCTGAATTGTTCGAGTTGCTCGAAGCCGTGGGTGCTTCCATTTCAGCATTGAAGACGCACGTCGATCTCATTGATGATTGGAATATGGAAGAGTGGGAGCGTTTCTGTGAACGTGCCCAAGCATTGGACCTCCTCATCTTTGAAGACCGAAAATTTGCAGACATCGGGAAGATCTCCCGCAAGCAAATGGGGGGAATCTACAACATCAAAGAGTGGAGTAATCTTGTGACAGCCCATCTAATTAGTGGACCAGATATCGTCGACGGGTTGCAAGCCGCATGGGCCGAAGCATCAAGAGAAGGTGGCGTATTACTGCTCGCACAAATGTCCAGTCGAGGCAATCTTCTCAATCCGGGATACACTTCTACGGTTGTCGAAGCCGGACGAGTCCATCCCGGGGTGTTTGGATTTATCGGGAACGGATCCCATCCTGATTCTGTACGTGAGTTACGTTCGAAGGTCGGCGAAGGCAAGATGATCTGGACGCCTGGAGTCAATCTTGCGACTGGTGACGGAGAGATGGGTCAACGATATGGCGATCCATACGAAGCGGTCATGGCTGGGTCGGATTGCATCATCGTTGGGTCTGGAATTCATGGGTCGAGTGACCCTAGTGCTGCTGCCGCTGCATATGCAGAAGCTTCGTGGAAAGCGTTACTGGAGCGGTGAACGTGGAGGCGTTTCTGTTTCTTGTTGGCCTTTTGCTGTTCACAGGTTTACTCGCACTGTTGTACTGGGGCTATTGGAATGCCCGTAAATTGGATCGTCAAATCATGCAGGGTGATCCTTCACTACTCACGACAAGCACCTACCGACGGGAACAAGTCATCCAAGCCCCTCACGGCTCAACCATCATGGAAGGACAGATCGTTCAATTACCAGGCCAATACGTTCAGCCGATTCAGGTTCAACACAATCGATTACAACAGTGAATCAAGGTATCCTTGCTGGTAAGCAATACCAACACCAAGGGCTATGAGAACGAGCAAAAACAGGAGTTTTCTGCCGCGTTTTCTCGGACGAGCGACCTCGACAACTTCCGATTCGATTTCTGGCATCTCCGCCAGAGCAGGTAGAGGTTCAAGTGGAGGAAGCTCAGCAAGAGGGGGGAGTTGTATTTCGTCCGGTTGTGGCTTGATACGATCTTCGGGATACAATTCATCTAGGTCTTCAAGACCCGGAGCTTCGGGAATCGGCCCGAGAACTTGGTCCCAAATTTCATCCAATTGTGCTTGACTGACCGGTTTGGCGAGCCAACCTACGGCTCCGGCTGAGTATGTCGCATGAACGGCTAATTCCCGAAGGCGGTTTGGAGCAATGAAGAGAATGCGTGAGTCCCCTCCATGCTCGCGCATTTCTAGGGCTGCAAGATGGCCATCGAGCGAAGGAATGTCCAGAGACATAACGACAAGTTCTGGATCGAGCTTGATGTATTCGTCAACAGCAAGGTCGCCATCTTCGCAGACTTGTGTCGCAAATCCTCGTTTCTTGAACACTTCACGCAAGCGCATTATCGACATCTGATTGTTGTCAACAATCAACACAGTCGGTGCTTCATCTGAAGAAACTTCACTGACGTAAGACATCGCAACCAACTCTTCTGAAACAATCCTTGCTCATCAATCAACCGATGAAATGATTGGAATTCGGTCATTCTTCGCTCGAAACGTCTTCGACCGGGCCTTCGCGAGGATTCTCAAAGGTTTGACGGACGTTTTCCATGTTTGCCTCTTCTTCTTCCATTCGCTTCTTGCGTTTTGGCGCTTGCATAAATTGCATCTGTA
>DUJC01000012.1:4765-7106 GCA_013330015.1 Candidatus Poseidoniaceae archaeon
GTTTTGTTTTGCAACATCCGGAGAATATCGATGATGTCCTTTGCCTCCGAGAAATTGAATTGAAGGCCACCGGCAGGATGTTCCAAAAGTCCGAGATTGGCCATGGCAGAGCGTTGAAACATGTGAATTACGGTAAAAAACGTCTCAGTTTCTTTGTCTTCAAACATGGTTCGCCCTCATGAAAACATCTCGTCCAACAACCAATCAGGATTGAACTGAAGAAGATCGTCGTAACCTTGACCCACACCTGCAAAGACGATTGGCCGTCCTGTTGCAAAAGCGATTGAAAGACCTGCACCGCCCTTGGCATCCGTATCCATCTTGGAAAGAACGGCCCCATCAAAGCGCATCATCTCTTGGAACATCTTGGCTTGATCGACAGCATCGTTGCCTGCAAGTGCATCGCCTACAAAGAGAACGAGGTGTGGATTGGCTACTCTTCGAACCTTTTCAAGCTCCTTCATGAGGTTCGTCTTGTTCTGCATTCTTCCTGCTGTATCAACCAAAACAACGTCGATGTTCTTCGCTTTTGCGGATTCAATTGCATCGCGAGCAATGGCTGCTGCGTCACCCCCGCGCTGACTCGAAATGCATCGGATTCCTAGGTTCTCACAATGCGATTCGAGTTGTTGAATTGCTCCAGCTCGGAATGTATCACCTGCTGCTGCAATAACGGAGTGACCATTCGACTGCAGTCTGTTCGCAATTTTCGCAGCAGTGGTTGTTTTCCCAGTTCCGTTAACACCTACAAGCATGACGACAACTGGCGCATCACCCTGATCCAAGTAGGATTGAACAGAAGCATCGAAATCCCAATATCCTGCTGAAAGGAGATTGCGAAGTGCACGCTTGAGAGCTGCTTCGAGAACCTTTGCGAGTTTTGCACCACGTCGTAATCGTGCCCCAACGAGGCTTTTTCGCAAAGCAGCGAGAACGGATGTGACTGCTTCGCTCGAGATATCAGACTCAAGAAGCATCCATTCTAGCTCTTCGAGGAGATCATCGAGAACTTTTCCAGCCTTAATGACTCGACCGCCTTGCTCAACAATTCCACCACCAAGATCGATGGAGACTGACCCGGCTTCGGTTTCAATATCTGCGCTCTTTGATGAACCTCGTGGAGCGGTTTTCACTTCCACGAGTTGCCGGCCTGTTGTCGTGCGCATCATGGAAAGGTCGACTTTCGAACCCTTCGGTTTTGCAATGGTTGTCGCTTTTCGCCGCTTCAATTCCTTTACTCGCTGCTTTTCCAGCTTCTCAAGCCGCTTGCGCTCTTTCTTTGAAAGTGTTACAGGGAGAGTAATGTCCTCGTCCTCATCATCCCAGTCATCCCAATCGTCATCCGAGGATTCAACAACTGGTTCTTCGAACCTTTCCTCTTCGATTTCAGGCACATCATCTTCCCAATCTTCCTCAACATGCTTGGATGATTCGAGCGCTGCTACGCCTTCTTCTGATTCTTCCATGGCGGTGAGAGCGTCAGAATCGACTTCTTCAGCGACTTCCTTGACTCGCTTCTTGAATCGATCGAAGAGGCCCATATTCTCACCTAATCATCCAAGGTTAGTTCGTTGCCAAACATACCGCCTCTGCGTCGCTTTGGCTTCGATACTGGCGTTTCTTCTGCTTCTGACTGAGATTCAGTTTCGTCCACAGCCGTGGATGGTTCAGGTTGAGTCTGTGCTTCTGCTGCTGCTGTAAAGGTTTGAGCCAGTGCGGCAATGGTTGATTCAAGTTGCTGGCTTTGAGATTGAAGGCTTTCGAGGAGTGTTCCCAATTCCTCCATTCGTTCTCGAGTGAGTGATGCCGCATCCGACCAAGTTCGTTCACCAAAGATGCCGCTTCCTAGATCGACGATGGTGGTTCCTTCTCCGCCACCAGGGTGTTGACAGGTGAGCGTTACACCGGCTCCAATGGAGACGTGCATTTTCATCTCTGAATCATGGTCTTTTTTCGACAGTGTTTCAAGAATGGTTGCTGTAACATCGTGTTCGCCAAGAACATTGATTACTTGTTCGATTCGTTCTTGAACTTCATGAAACCGCTCACGATTCATTTCAACGAGTCGTGCTGTTCGTTGTAGTTCAGATTGTTCCACAAGACCGCCTCATCAACGCCTGTGGTGCGACCTTCATGAATGCGGCGATGCTGCAATCACTCTTCTTCAGCCTCTGGAGCGATAGTCCCGCCAGCAGCTGCGATTTCTTCACGAAAGTGGTGAAGAACACTTGGTTCGAGAGATGTTCTTGGATCGATTTCGCTTACGGAATTGATGTTGATTGCACGACGAGTTGCCTTGTGGCGAGAGCCGATAATCGAGTACACACGGTGCTCAGCATCG
>DUJC01000082.1:0-3322 GCA_013330015.1 Candidatus Poseidoniaceae archaeon
TCAACGAAGCCCCCCTGTAAGATATCCGAGGATGGATTGAAGATCATCATCCGGATTGTTGATGACCATGACATCGTGCTCGTTATCAACGATGATTCGAGGCAAACGCTTGTGGAATTCACCCAAATGATGTGTGAAGATTTTCAATTTGGTTGGGCTCGGGAATTGCAAACCATGGACAACATCCAAACTCAACACGTCCTTTGCAAGTGCTTTTGCGTCCTTGCATTCGATTTCGATGGTGTGCGGAATGTTGTCCAATTGTTCCCGGATGGCATGGAGATTTCCAATGGCCAAGAGTCGGCCTTGATGGAGAATGACAATCTGTTCAGTGATTCGTTCAATTTCGGAGAGAATATGGCTGCTCAACAAAACGGTTCGACCCATTCGGCCAAGTTCACGAATCACGTTCATGATGGTTGTTCGTGCAAGAGGATCGCATCCTTGCAATGGTTCGTCGAGAATGATGAGATCGGGGTCGTTAACCAGCGCATGAGCAATTTTTGCTCGCTGACGCATACCTTTGGAATAGCGTCCGATTTTCTTGTGCATGACATCGGTCAGCCCAACGAATTCCAGAACGCGCTCAGCCTCTCTCTTTGCTTCATCTCTTGTCATTCCATGGAGGCGAGCGAAGGTGGAAACGAACTCATGCGCTGTCATCCAATCGTACATGTTTTCATTTTCTGGAACATAACCAACCCGGGCGTAAGGAGCTGGATTTTTCCAAGGATTGGTTCCAAACAAGCGCACCTCTCCTTGCGTTGGCTGAAGTTTCCCCATCAAGAGTTTGAACAAGGTCGATTTCCCGGCACCATTGAGACCGAGAATTCCAGTTACGCCGCCACTAAGTGCAAGCGAAATCCCTCCAATGGCCTGGTAACGCCCATAGGTCTTACCAACGTTGTTGAACATCACAACTGGTGCCTGAGGTTGGGGTACCCATTGTTGCTCCTCAGCCTTCCCTTCTTGGGCAAGATCTGGAATCATTCACGGGTCACCTCCATCGAAGAAACTCGAACACTGAGAACATACAACGCAATGGCGTTGATTGCGACAACTGAGGCAAGAGACCAAATCCATGGATGATCGTAGACCACGTTCGTTCCAATCAGGGCTTGCCCAACATGGGCCACTGAATCGTACGGCGAAATCAGGTAGAGAATGGAACGGTCAAACAAACCTTCTACGATGGCTGCAAGTGTTTTTGTCCCCAAGAGGAGGGCAAGGAGGGCGATTCCAGGGAAGAATTTCCCACGTGAAACAGAAGAGAGCGCTAAGCCAATGCTCGTGTAGGTAATGACCAACAGAAGGGCACAGAACACAGTGGTGAGGAACATTGGAAACGTGTCCAGAATCCACGCCCATCCACGACCCATAGCGAGGATGTCGACGAAGTAGTACAGAAACAGGGTACCAATGATGATAAACGCTTGAATCGTTGCTACGGCGAGGTACTTCATACCAACATAATCGAATCTGTTGATGGGTCTGGAGAAATACAGCGCACTGGTTCCATTTGATCGGTCCTCTGAGATTACGCCTCCAACCAACAAGGCCGCTACGAGAGGATAATAGAGCATATTGCGTGGGAAAAATCCGAGAATGTGGCCGTACAAATTGTTTCGACCAACCCCCCAAAGTTCGTACAAGCCTGCTTCCCCAATAACTGCGAACAAAAGCGTTAGAGCAACGTCGGTCATTGATGCGATCAAGACGAAAATCAACACCAGTTTCGTCGGCACTCCCCACGGGCGATGGCCTTTGCGAACGATACCAAGTACATGATGACGGAAAATCGCCCAATTACGCATCCATCTCGGATTCAATGTTCCTTCCCAAGGAACGTAGACCTGCTCAAAGACTTGTCCTGTTTGAGCAACTGGTTGGGCGACAGATGCTTGGTCAGAAGACTCGGAGCCCCATGCAGCATCCATCCGACTTTGTCCCGTGATGGGTGCTGAAGCATCAAGTGGCGCTTCCTCGCTCATGCACCTGAACCTCCCATTGACTCTGGAGCATCCACCTTTCGAGCCTCTGCGGGCGATGCAAGCAAATCTTCGCTCGACTTGACACCATACCCGAATCGTTCCATGATGACGATGAACAAGTCCTCGAGTGATGCTTCGTACTCATGCATCCGACGAATTTGTGCACCAGTATCTGCTGCGCATTTGAGAATCCTTTGCGTGGTCTTTTCCCCATCATGGCGTATTCGCATCATGCGACCTTCCCGCCGAACCTCGAGTCCCTCCTTCCCGAGAGCTTGTTCAAGTTCGTTGGCCATTCCCCAAACATGAATTTCGAGTTCTCGATCGATGGCTTTCAAGTCCTCAATCCGTCCTTGAGCAGCAAGTTTTCCTTTGTGGAGCAACACGATGTTCTGGCACACGCGTTCAACATCGTCCATCAGATGACTTGCCATGAGAACCGAGCGATTGCCGGCGTTAACCATGTTGGAGAGCGTTGTCAGCATGGCTTGTCGAGCATCAGCGTCTAGACCGTTCGATGGTTCATCAGCGATGATGAGTTGTGGGTCGTGAATGATCGAACATGCCAATTTCGTCGCTTGCTTCATGCCCGTCGAGAACGAAGAGATGGGTCGGTACCGCAACTCTCCGAGACCTACGTATTCCATGGCAGTGTGAGCTCTTGACATCGCAACGACTGGATTCATTCCAAGCAATTCACCACTGTATCGAACCTGATGTATCGCATCCATGTTCTCGTCAAGAGCATCGTATTCGGGCATGTAACCAATCTTTGAACGAATGGACAAACCGTCGGTTCGAATGTCATGACCGAGGACTTTGCCCTCGCCAGAAGTGGCTTGAATGAGGCCGAGTATGGTCTTGAAGAAGGTGGATTTGCCTGCTCCATTCGGCCCAAGTAAGCCAGTTGCACCCCGTTGAACCTGAATGCTCAATTTATCCAGGGCAACATGAGGACCATACGATTTGGTCAACTCATTGGTCTCGATAATGAGGTCGTTGACCATTGTTCTCATTGTTTACAAGGAAAGGAAGTCTTTGAATCCTTTCACATCACGCTATTTGGATGTCTTTGAAAAGTCGCTTCTTGTCCGAACAGCGATGCCCTTCTTGAAGCGAATCGCCTCGTCAGCATCACACTGTGCAAGACCATGTCCAATCAACGTCCCTTGCTCATCTACGATGAAACAGGTTTGTCCAGCTTTTAACCAAGGATCGCAAGCAACAATAAATCCATGGAACACGTTTCGGCCACGCAGAACAAACTCAACAGCATCTTGCTCGACCATGAGCACAGCAGGTCCTTGTCCGAGACCAGATGTTGGTAGATA
>DUJC01000082.1:3711-7000 GCA_013330015.1 Candidatus Poseidoniaceae archaeon
ATATCCGTGACGGACAAACCACCATCGGTCAGTCGAGGGCTCAAAATGTGGGTGCCGTTCTTGTCGATGACGTTCTTCACTCGACCGGTTCCACCGATGATGTACGTGCAAGAATCAATGATGCTTGCAGCTTTTTGGTAACCAACGTTCGAACAAACGACCAACTTATCGAGGATTTGTCGGCGACGCAAAGCATCCCGTAATTCTGGCAAGGCGGCATCATCCACTCGAATTTCTTCTTCGAGAAGACCATGTTTGATGAAGAGGTTGGATGCTTCTTGAATCAGAGAATCGGCTCCAATGTCAAGGATCAGGACTCGATCTGCATCGATGTGGAGTCGTTGCAATTCTTGTCGAAGCAAGACAGTATTGATTCGACGTTTCCACAACCAAGATGGGCCATCAACCTGTGCAAATGGATTGAGGTCTTCGAGTGAGTACGGCAACAAACCAAGAGGCGTCTGGACAAGAATCTCAAGTTTCGGTAAGACATGTTTGAGACGAAGCACAAGCAGATCACAACGTTGACGCCAAGGTCCTGGTTTTCCGTTTAATACCAAGACATCTGTTGGACCTGAGGAAGCAGGTCTCCAACGATGCTGCAGCTGCTTACGGGCAACGAGGATGTGCGGGCGTGCGAGGGTATCCTCTCCACCCCATCGCTCGCCTTTCTTCCGTTGTGTTGCTTGTTTGTTGACAACCTCGGACCAATCCTGTTCCCAGATACCTCCGCTTGGGTGGTAGTCTCGAGCAGCCGCTCGGTCGTCTTGGACCAAATCATCGATAAAATCCGATGAAACACTCGAAGTGAACGGTCGTGTCGTTAGCCAGAGGAAGGCTTCTCGCAAGGCAGGATGTTGATGGCTACGATGTTCTGCAAGTTGCCAAATGGTTCCATCATGGACTGCCTGCTTGCATCGCGAAAGTTCTGCGAGCGTAATCTCGAGATTGTATCGTGCGAGCAACTTTGTTCTCTCATCCTTGTTGAGTTTGCGCACCGCTTCGGGCGTCCAGTTAACAACACAAGGCACGAGTTCAGGCCAAGCATGCAAATCACTCAACCGATAAGTCCCCTGTGGAGAGAGTAAGCGATCGTCTCGGGCAAACAATGCATAGGCCGCGGAATCAAACAAATCAGCACCGAGCGCAATGAGCATCGAGAACAGCATTGGATGTCCGCAACCGAACATGTGTCGTGGACGTTCAGGAGGGAGTTCACCGATGGTAGCAAGCATAATTTTTGCAAGGTCCTTGTATCGATGTTGCTCCATGATTGGAACAATGCCACCAATAGGGTGAACGGCGAAATCAAATTGACCCATTCCTTGTGCAGATTGCTTTCTCAAATGGCGGTGGATTCCTCCTTGAATTGGTCCGTTGAGCATTGTATCTTGTGCAGCATGAATCGAGGCTTCGCATCGCTCTATGGTTGTCTGAACCGCTTGCAGCACCTCGTCTTCCGACATATCTGGCCGGCTAAAGACATCGAGCATGGTTGCAATATCCACACCAATGGAACGTTGGAATTCAACAATTTCTTCCACACCGACCTCAACATCACCGTAGACATAGGACTGGAAGGTTCCAGAATCCGTCATAATGACGCCGGGGAAGTTGATGAGGTCGTGAACACCTTTCTCAACGGCATGCTGCTTCAAGTCCTTATGCTTCCAAATGATGTAAGAGTTGGTGATAATTCCCTGAATTCCGTATCGATCCCACATTTCTCTCGGCTCAATGGTCCGGATGTTTGGATTGATAACAGGTAGAAGCGCAGGGGTTTCAAGAACACCATGGGCAGTATGCATCTTCCCTACACGAGCACGACCATCTCGTGCGACAACTTCGAATTTGCCACGGTCACTTTCTTTGCAAGGTTCTGGGTCATCCCGAGTACCATCCATCCATGCAGCCATAGTACCGACCCCATGACCTTCTCTTTTCAATTGCCCGTCGAGACATCGACAAATTCGACGTTTCCATGTGCGAGGATGAACTCACGACCAAGCTCGTCGAAGGTGTCGAGCAGTGAGGATGAAAATTGAACTTGATTGACCTCTGAATCGTTTTCCAAATCGTTTCGGACACCCTCGAGCGTACCTGGGGCGGCGCCACACGACAAACACGCCCCTGTAAGATCGAGAACGAGGTTGAATCCTGTTGAAGCACGTTCCCATCTTGAGACAGCAATTCCCCCGCCATGTCCATCGAGTGCTGCTCGGACTGGCCCCAAGCGAGAGAGCAAAACTGGAACGAGGTGTTCCGTTTCGACAACATCAGCGATACGAGTGTTCTTGAGCCGTTCCTCTTCTTCTGGATTGGTTTCTTCAGCGATTCGGCGGTTGGCTTCTTCTTCCATAGCCTTCTGCGCTTCGAGTGCATAAGCACGAACCAAATCGTCGTCCATGATTACCCCACATTGAATTGTGGTTTGAAATCTTGCAAAGCCGTAGTATCATGAAGGATTGCATCCATTGATAAGGGGGTGACGATACCAACGAACGGGTGAGAACATGACTGAAGTCCTGTTGCGTGTCGAAAATCTTCACGTCTCCGTCGGAGATACGCCAATTATCCAAGGCATTAGTTTGGAAATAAACCGTGGAGAGATTCACGCCGTCATGGGTCGAAACGGTGCTGGCAAGTCCACACTGGCCAACGTAATCATGGGCCACCCTGCTTACCAAATCACCAGTGGAACCATCCACTACAGGGGCGAAAACATCGAAGACATGGAGGTCTTCGAGCGAGCACGTGCAGGCGTGTTTCTCTCGTTCCAATACCCTGCAGCGATTCCTGGCGTTCAGGTTGGAACCTTCCTTCGTAAGTCCGTTGCGTCCGTTCGAGGCGAGGCTCCTTCGCCAAGGGCGTTTCGACAAGAACTCAACGAAGCCATGAAGCAACTCGACATGGACAAATCCTTCCTCTCACGCTACGTGAACGATGGCTTCAGCGGTGGAGAGAAGAAGCGTCTCGAGATTCTTCAGATGTTGCTCTTGCAACCTCATCTAGCCCTTCTCGATGAAACCGATTCTGGACTGGACATCGATGCGCTTCGCATTGTTGCAGAGGGTATCAATGCGGTCGCAAAAGACACGGGTTGCCTCATCATTACACACTACCAGCGCCTTTTGGATTTGGTCAAGCCAGATGTTGTTCACGTTCTTATCGACGGAAAAATCGTTGAAAGCGGGGGCCCAGAACTTGCGCTCAAACTGGAAAAGGAAGGATACGATTGGGTGGATTCCCTTGCTTGAGGTGATTGAATGACACAAGAAGCTCAAGATGC
>DUJC01000082.1:7405-21540 GCA_013330015.1 Candidatus Poseidoniaceae archaeon
CAAGTGGTTCGTGACATCTCGGAACTCAAGGGCGAACCAGAATGGATGACCGACATTCGCGTCAAAGCCTATCACCACTTCATGGAACGAGAAATGCCAACATGGGGCAACTGCGATTCACTTGCAGGTATCGATTTCGACAACGTCACCTACTTCCTGCGTTCATCCGATAAAACGGAAAAGGATTGGGACGACGTACCCGATGACATCAAGCGAACCTTCGACCGATTGGGTATCCCTGAAGCTGAGCAGAAATGGCTTGGTGGTGTCACCGCTCAATACGAAAGCGAAGCCGTCTATCACTCGATTCGAGAAGATCTCGAAGAACAAGGTGTTCTCTTCCTTGACATGGACTCAGGACTCAAAGAGCACCCTGAACTTGTCAAGAAATACTTCGGAACGGTAATCCCACACTCCGACAACAAATTCTCTGCGCTCAACACAGCGGTTTGGTCCGGTGGCTCATTCATTTACGTACCGAAAGGCGTCCATGTCGAAATGCCTGTCCAGGCCTACTTCCGAATCAACGCCAAGAACATGGGTCAGTTTGAGCGAACGCTCATCATCGCCGATGAAGGTTCATCGATTCACTATGTTGAGGGATGCACTGCACCAACATACTCGACGGATTCCTTGCATTCTGCTGTGGTTGAATTGATTGCCATGGAAGGTGCAAAGATTCGCTATTCAACCGTACAAAATTGGTCTGCAAACGTCTACAACCTTGTCACGAAGCGTGGTGTTGCTCACAAGAACGCTACCGTTGAATGGGTCGATGGAAACATTGGCTCAAAGTTGACCATGAAGTATCCTGCAGTTCTGCTCAAAGGAGAAGGAGCTCATGCTGAGGTCATCTCTGTAGCCTATGCGGGAGAAGGTCAACACCAAGATGCTGGTGCGAAAGTGCACCACCTTGCTCCGAACACAACCTCAAGCATTCTATCAAAATCCATCTCAAAGAACGGTGGTCGCTCGTCTTACCGAGGTATGCTCCAAGTCACTCCAAAGGCTGCTGGGTGCCGCTCAAAGGTCGTTTGTGATGCACTCATGCTCGACGAAGACAGCCGCAGCGACACCTATCCAACAATGGAAATTGGGAACCCGACCGCTGATCTCGAACACGAAGCCAGTGTTTCCAAAGTTTCTGGTGACCAACTGTTCTACCTCATGAGCCGTGGACATACCGAAGAGGAAGCCATGGGCATGATTGTCAACGGATTCTTCGAACCTTTTACGCGAGAACTTCCGATGGAATATGCCGTTGAACTCAACCGTCTCCTTGAATTGGAAATGGAGGGCTCGATTGGATGACATCGTATCTCGATGCCAACGTTCCAAGTCGATCCGAACACCTCTGGCGCTACACGCCATGGTCAAGGGTTCATCCAGGCGCTGTTGATACTGTACCACAGGTCGATACTGCAACCATCAAAACGGAAGACTTTGAACTTGCCACTTCGGCGATTAAACCACTTCCTACCTCGGACATTGCCCGAATCTTTCTCAATGAAATTCTCCAAGAGACAACGACCATCGATTGCGATGACAAGGATGGGAATATTCACATTCACGCAGGAGGACACGCAGTCGCAACACATCTTCACGTTACGTGCAATACTGCATCAAATATCGTCATTTACTTGCACGGAGAACCGGATTGGTTCGGCTTAGCTCTAACAGGGGATGTCAATGCGAATGCACAACTGAGCGTCGGCGTCATCAACGAACTGTCCACCGATACGGTCATGGTTCGTGTCGATGATTGGTCGGTTCATCGAGACGCTCGATTTGAACTTGCTACCCTCTCGATGGGAGGACATCGAAACAAATCCGACATCCGTTCAACTCTGAAAGGTTCCAATGCCTCGCTCAAGCAATTCATCGCCGTCCACGGTCATGGGACGCGACATGATGATCACCACATCGAGATTCATCATCAACAACCGCACACGAATTCACACTTGTTGCTCAACGCTGCCTGCGATGACCGGAGCCATTCGATTGGAACGGGTGCACTCACCATCGATGATGTTGCACAACATACCGATGCTGGTCAGATTTTCCGAAATCTCTTGTTATCACCTTCATCACGAGCTGAAGCCATTCCTGAACTCGAAGTCTTGGCGAACGAGGTTTCTGCCGCTCACGGTGCTGCATCTGCACCAATCAACAAAGAACATCTGCATTACTTGATGAGTCGAGGATTATCGAAGGAAGAAGCGACCTCAATGATTGTTGAGGGCTTCCTTGTTGACTCCTTTAGTGGCCTGGACTCTGAACACGTACGCGATGAAATGCAAACTCGCTTGACGGTGCATCTTGAATGCCAACTTATTCGGTGATCGCATGGCTATTCAAGATGACTTTCCAATACTCCGGCGCCAAGTCAACGGCCATCGGCTAATCTACCTCGACAATGCTGCGACGACACAAAAACCGGCCGTTGTCATCGATGCTATGAACGATTACTACACCAAACACAACGCCAACGTACACCGTGCGGTCCATACGCTTGCTGGTGAAGCGACCGATGGATACGAGGCGTGTCGAACATCGTTGAAGTCGTGGTTCAATGCAGAGCGTTGCATTCTCACGAGCGGAACAACGGAAGCCATCAACCTCGCAGCGCACGCATGGGGACATCCTCAACTCAAAGGTCGTGCCATTGTCCTCACTGAAATGGAACACCATAGCGACATCGTTCCTTGGCAGATGCTCGCTGAAGCGTTTGGGAACGAACTTCGCTACGTTCCAGTAAAAGACGATTTAACGCTCGATATGGAAGCATACGAAGCCTCCATCGAAGGGGCAGGGCTCGTATGTGTGGTCCACACATCGAATGTCCTTGGCGTTCGAAATCCGATTGAAGACATTATTCGAATCGCCCACGAAAACGGTGCACGAGTACTCCTTGACGCTGCACAAGGTGCACCGCATTGCCAAATCAACATGGCCGAACTCGGTGCGGACATGATGGCATTATCGGCCCACAAGATGTGTGGTCCAACGGGTATTGGCTGTCTTTTGGTCAATGAAGAGACCTTCCAAGAGATGAAACCGTTCATGGGTGGAGGCGATATGATCGAGACGGTGACGCTCGAGGGGTCCACCTACCAGACCAATGAGCACCGATTCGAGGCAGGAACACCTCGAATTGCAGAGGCCATTGGATGGAAATCTGCACTTGACTATCTCGGACAATTGGATCTTGATGAGCAACATCAGCGTCTTCTCAAGATCGCTCGATACGTTGCCGATGAACTTCGCTCTCTCGGGATGACGGTGTACGGGCGACACGATGACAATGATTCATCGGTTGTATCCTTCTTGCATCCAACGCTCCATAGCGAGGATTTTGCGCATCTCCTCGATGCACGAGGCGTAGCGGTTCGGACAGGTCACCACTGTGCTCAACCGTTGTTGAATCGGCTTGGTATCAGCGGGACTGTTCGTGCATCGTTTTACATCTACAACACCATGGAAGATGCTGAAGAATTCTTGAGGCATCTTCGCGACATTCTGGAGCGATTCGCATGACGTATCCTGAGCAACTCTCCGAGTTGATTGAGGATTTCAAATCCATTGACGATCGAATGGAACGTTTGGAGTATGTCTTTGATTTGGCATCGGAAGTGAACGAATTGCCGACTTCAGAATGGGATGATTCAACCCGAATAACTGGCTGTCAATCCGAAGCCCATGTCCGAGTTGACGTCGAGGAGAGGTCTGTTCGACTTTATGCAGGAGCTGACTCAAAGTTGGTACAAGGATTGATGGGCATTTTGACCATTGCCATCGACCAACAACCCATCGAGACAGCGCAGGCTTTGACGCCCGATTTTGCTGTCGAGATGGGTATCCTCAATTCGCTTTCACCTTCACGAAGCAATGGATTTCGAAACATGTTCGACAAGGTGATGAACGATCTATCGGGGGTTGAATAATGGTCGATGAAGCACACGTCATGGAATCGCTACAATCCGTTGAAGACCCAGAATTGGACATCTCGATTGTCGACCTTGGTCTTGTTTACGGCGTTCGTTTCGAACATCGCGATGAAGGTCTGCATGCTGAAATCGATTTGACACTCACTTCACCTGGCTGCCCTGCAGCTCCTGAAATCATGGCTGCAGCGCATCGTGCTGCACTGCAAACCGATGGGCTTGACAGTGTCCACATCAATCTTGTTTGGTCACCACGCTGGGACCCACGTGTTCATGCTACAGAGGATGCTCGCATGGATATGGGCATCTGGGATTGATCATTCACCAACATGAAGCGTGATTTCGTCACCGTCTTCAACACCGAGACGTTCACGTAAAAACGGACCTGAAATTACTTCGACGACATCGACATGTCGAGTAAGATCTGGAATAAGTATAGCACAGTCGATAATGTGATCATCATGGGAAATCTTCGCGCGGTAGGCAGTAGCTCCACCAAAAGAGACGCCATCCCGCAAAAACCCACGAACGCGTAATGCATCAAAAGAATCAACGTCGACATTTGATGCTTGTTCAAGCGAGGTTGAATCTGCGTCGAGTGTATCGATACCAGCCTTATTCCTCAGTGCAATGTAGTGGACAAGGTGATTTTGTTCAACGGTGATGTTGAGCGTGCCCGGCCATGCTGTTGTTCCTAGAATGGATCGGAATTGTTCTTGGTAATGCGGTTGAGACATGAAAACATGTGCTCGACCTAACCCGCTACTGACAATACCATTGAGTTGCACAACGAGACCCTATCTCCTCTCCTTTTTCATCATGCGTGTTGAGGCCACATCTCACAAAAGCCCTTAATCAACCTCGACGAGGAGCAAATGGTGAGACCATGCCTGGCGACATGACGTGGATGAAACAGCGCTTTGATGAACTCAATGAGAAATCCCTGCTCTGGGAACCCCCGACGCTCGAAGGTCCGAATCAACCACGTTGCACGATGGAAGGCAAACCTACCATCATGCTGTCTGCAAACAACTATCTGAACTTGACAACACATCCAAAGGTCGTTCGGGCAATGGTCGATGCTACAACGACCTATGGTGCCGGTAGTGGCTCAGTACGAGCCATCGCCGGAACAATGGATTTGCACCTGGAAGCTGAGCGAACTGTTGCAGATTTCAAAGGTGTTGAAGCAGCCTTGATTTATTCAGCAGGTTACACCGCCAACGTTGGACTCATTCCGACATTGGTCCAAGGTCCACAGGATGTGATCATTAGCGATGAGCTCAACCACGGGTCGATCATCGATGGAGTTCGATTAACGAAAGCACGTCGTGGTGTGTATGCTCACAACGATATGGGAGAACTCGAGGCGGTCCTTCGAGCGCATGAGGATGCAGATCGAAAACTCATCATCACGGATGGTGTCTTTTCCATGGATGGTGATTATGCACCTCTGGATGAAGTAAACAAACTCGCTGAAGAATTTGGAGCAATGGTTCTGGTCGATGATTGTCATGGAGAGGGTGTTCTTGGAGAAGGTGGCCGAGGGATTGTTGATCATTTCAAACTTCAAGGGAAGGTTGACTTCGAAGTCGGTTCGTTCTCAAAAGCGCTCGGCGTTCAAGGAGGAATCCTCGCTGGAACGGAAATGACTCGAACGCATGCATTGAATCACTCTCGTTCATGGCTTCTCTCAGGTTCACAACCACCTGGCGTTGCAGCCGCACAAAAAGCAGCGATTGAAGTGCTCATGGAAGAGCCAGAACACCATGCAAAACTATGGGAGAACACCAATTACTTCCGCAAGGAATTGCAATCTCTCGGATTCGATACGGGCGTATCGACAACACCGATTATTCCGATCATGTGTGGTGAATCCTCAACTGCGAAAGCGATGACAACTCACCTCCAAAAGGAGGGTGTCATGGCCGGAGCGATTGTTTTTCCAATGGTTGCTCGAGATAAAGCCCGGATTCGTACACAGATGTCTGCTGGTTTGTCTCGAGACGATCTCGACGATGTTCTTCGCCTACTGGAATCGATTGGTCCAAAAGTTGGTCTCATCTGATACAGAATCACTGAACTGAATCAGGATTTGATTTCAGTTTGCTCAGCATCTTCCATAATGACGAATACGAATGCACCTGATGCGCTGTCGTAATCCACAGACAAAAACAGGGCCTTCATTTGTCGCTCTTCGAATGGATCGTGGAACCATGGTTGTCCGCCTCGAAAAATCTTCAGAATTTCTTTGTATTCTGCCATGGACATGTTTCCACTAATGGTGTATTCTGCCGATTCAGAACCTTCGTCAAGAAGATCATCGCCTTCTTGACCACGAATGACTGTGCGTTGCAATCGACGCTTAACGCTCATGTGTACATTGCAATTCTCAATTCTATGCCAGTCTTTACCTACCGATGCAATAAAGCATTCATTCGCTTCCATGCGAGATACTCTCAGAGGATAACCAATAGAGTTTGTGTCGATAAAACGACGTACGTTTATTCTGATTCGAAAGCATCGACAACTTCCAGAAGTTCGAGATCTTCTCCAGCAAGGCTGTCTGCCGAATCTTCGATTGGTTCCGTGTAGGTTTTCACTTCATCGAATGGGTTAACACCCTCATCGATCATGCATAGAAGACGCCATCGAGGAGCCCAGGACAGGTGCACGTATGCAGGACCAGGAAGCAGGAGTACAAACAATGAGAGTCCACTAGGAATGTCAAGGATACTGGAATAATCCATACCGAGCAAGGCAATTCCAACGAACGGCATTGGATAGAGGATGACTCGCGGTGGCGTCATCGGCATTCGTTTCGAAAAGGAAACGAGAATCAAGGATGCAAATCCTAGCGCGAGACATGCAGCCATGAATAAAGCCGAAAAAAGCAACCAATTTGAGAGCGATTCGTTGACGTTATCGTATCGTAACATGTACGGAAAAATAAGTGCTAAACTGATGAGGAACCCATAGAACATTCCAATGTTGGCAGGATGTGAGAGCCAAAGAGGCAGTCGAGAAAAACGACGAGACAAGGAGGTTCCGAACAGAAGATCTTCATCCTCTTGTTTGAGTTGTGAAACCACTTCAGACCAGCGAACATGAGGTTCCATAGTGATACCCTGCAACATTGAGGCTATCAATGCACCCGTCTATGCATCAACGAATTGGCTATTCTTGACGCATCAATTTCTTGGCGATTGGACCTGCAGCATCCTCGAGTTCCATCTCTTCTGGCCAGTCACGGTCAAGCAACCCATAATCCATTGATTCTCGCTTTCGGGCATCCTCAATCTCATCTTCGACTTCATTGTGCGCATCTCGCAAAGCAAGAGATTGATTCAGTAAGGCCATTGTTCTTCGAAGACGAGCACCTATGGTTTTCTCTTCCGTAAAATAGCCGAAGATGGTGTAATCTTCATCCAACGCCACGAGGTTGAACCCTGAGAGTAAATCGTCCTCAATCAGCCTGTATCGGTTTTCACCGGCCTCAACCCACCGGCCATCTTGGAGACGAATCATGACTTCTGCTTGTTTGATGGAATCCAGTTCCATCATCGGATGCGAGGGGCTGACTGCGAATGGAATCCGTTGCCAATGCTGCCACTCGCTCCAACCTAAAACGAAAATAACAACAAACACTCCAAGCAAGATGAGACTGAGGAAGGAGATTCCGACAACGACGATGCCAATGAGAGGTAAGAGAAGGAAGAGGCAAAATCGAACAAAGATTTGCCGTGTGTGTTCCTGCGCTTTCGGTGTTTGTGAAAAGACAATGAAGTGATCTGGGAGGCCCTCTTCAAACGTCATCATCATCACTCCTTATCAATTGTAGGAAGCCGGACGTTTTCATAGGTTTGTTGCCATTCATCAACATCGTGGAAAAACACAGAGACATTCTTGACATGTTGTGCAATATCAAAACCCCAAGCAACGTCCCATGGCTCAAGTTTCGGCGTCAATTTCGCCCATTGGTTGGTAACGCCACGCACCTTTCTTCGCTGATGGTTGTAGAGAAGTGCCGCTGTTTGAATCAATCCTTGGACAAGAAGGATTTCAGCTTGCGGGGCATGACGTGCTTTGAGAGAATTCCAAAGATCTTCCCATGCTTCATGCGCATGCCAAAATCGACCGTTATCGAAATCTTGGCGACCTCGTTCAAGCAAAACTTCTTCGTCTTCAGAAAGTGGTGATGCCTCCATGGTTGGCCGAAAGCATCGACCATTGAAATGCTTCTCATTTGGCATCAAGGGACACACACTTCAAAAGATAAAAGCAAATCTTCCCTTACGAGGGGTGAGGTAATTGGTGGATTTTATTCCCGGAGATGTGTTGGAAACGAGACGCGGTGGCGTCGATGTTCTGCGACATCTTGCTCAAGAGTTGGCGACCCTAGAGCAAAATGGATCCATTCAGATTATTCGGAACATTCCAAACGTTGGTGAGCGTGTTGGCCATCTTCTCATCTTTGATGGAACCCTCGCAGCAGCCTTCCATCGTGCCGACAAAAACCGCTTGGGCATTGAAGCGCTTCTTGAAATTGAGTCCGATGCTTCAACGCTCGATGCAACCATGAGCCTCCATGAAATGAATGAAGCAACCTACAACAGCACACTCTCGCAGTACCCCGACGCACGATTGGTCGCTGCAGACGAAGGGGAAAAAGAGGGAGTGTGGTGGGCCTCTGTTCGCACGCCTCGGCGAAAAATCGAGCGAGCGGAACGCTTACCTGAACTCAAACCGAGCGTATCGGTTCCAGAGGTATTGCGACGTCGAAGTGAAGCACGCTTGAGAAATCAGCATGGAACCATGCTTCAACGCGGCCAGGTATGGCTGGAACATAGCATCGAAGTCGACGATGCATTCCATCTCGCTCGACAAATGGATGAATTGAATGAACCGTTCCTCGTTCTCTCTAGGCAACCACCTCCTCACATGGAGAACTATTTCAAGAAAGGACTCGAACACTATCGTTGGTTGTCAGAAACTGAGCATGAACGTACGCTTGAGCCATCGCTTGAATCGATTCGAACAGCAGTGGATGTTTTCTTCGAGCAGCACAAAAAATGTGCTCTGTTCATGGAGGGTATTGAGTACCTCTCTGGAATCCATGGCGAACAAAGGGTCATTGAGATGATTCGTAGCATTATCGACCAGACACGTTTGAATGGAAATGTGTTCATCCTTACCTCCAATCTCGAGGCATTCTCAACACAGCAACGAGCTCGATTGGAACGTGAGTGTTCGCATCTGAGCAAAGAACAACTTCAATCGTGGTTGTTGGATGTCGAAATCTTAGCGGAACATCCTTACTTCCAAATGATCGATGAGGAAGAAGAAGAAGCACTTGGGAGGCATCTTGAGGAAAACACACACGACCCGATCATTGCTCCAGAGCAGACTGCTCATCAACCCACTACATTGACACCATTGCCAGTTGAACATCAATCAATGAAGGTGGATGAAGAACTTCAATCCAAAATGATGGAATGGGCCAAAGAATCTGAGGAGGAGCAAGAAGTTTTCACCGAAGAACCTGAAACAATGGACGAACAAGTGGAACGTCTTCTCGATCGCAGGCCTCGGACACCACAGCGTATTGTTCGACGCCGAAAACACACTCCACAATTGACCAAAGGGAATACGTTGGATGCTGCCGCAAAACATGACAAAACGCTTCCAAATCTGCAAGCGGTTGATTCAAACAAAGCAAAGCAATTTGTCCCTGTAACCTCATCGAGAGAACATGCATTCCCACCCCCAAAACCAACACTCTCGTCGAAAGGTATCGACCAGGCAGCGGCATCGACTGCAGGGAAAAAACTCGCTCAATTCCCCCCAATCAAATCGACGGGGCATGTACCGGTTGCCGTTTCGACACGGAAACATCAACCACCCAATACAAAGACGTCGCCACATGCTCGCGAGCATGCATCAGCAAAACAACGGTTTTCGGATGAACACGAACCGGAGGGCGGCGCATGAGCATTGAGAAAACCAATCGATTGCGCATTGCATTGCAAAAGGCAAAAGCAGGTCTTGAACTGCAGGATGAGCAAAACAAAGAGAATCCATCCAAACTTGGACGACTTCTGAACAAACCAACTTCTCTGTCATCAGAACGCCGTCTCGTTCCGTCCCAACCAATTCATGAACGACCACTGATGTCTGCCATCAGCAAAGAAGTGCTTGGAGAGGATATCGGATATCAGCCTACGATTGATCTGGAGAATTCCCACCCAGTTTCAAGGATGAAGAATTTGCGTGAACGGAGTTTCGACGAATCAATCCCTGAGGGAAGTTTGGGCGACAAAATTGGATTCTCATCAATTGGACAACCACTTTGGTCATCGATTCTCGATGAGCAACGCAACATGCCATCCAACATGATTCCCACAACGATGTCTAGGCCAAAACACGGTGAACGGTTGCATCATTCAACCACGTTGTCCAGCCAGACACACTGGCCTCAACGGTTGGAATTAAGACAACGCAAGACCTTCAAGCAGTGGAAGGTGACTCCAGAAAACGAACAAGCCACAAGTGTCTGTGAATCGATCATCGACCATTTGGGAGAGCGACATAATCCACATCTTATCATAGGAGCAAATGAAGTTGGAAAAAGTCACTTGCTCAATGCAACTGGACAAAGCGTTTTGCGGTATTTCGATGGTGATGTTCGAATTATTCGTGCTACGGAACTTGTTGGTGCTAGCCAATTGCCAAATGATTGGCAAGATGCAATTGCGACGACGGTGTTGCTGTTGATTGACGATGTTCACGTTATTGCTGCACATGAAGGCCATGCACAAACTGTTGGCCATCTCGTTGACCATGCGCTGAATCTCGGCGTCCACATCCTCTGCACCTCAGGAACCCACCCTCAAGAATGGCCGTCATCACGTCTGTGGGGATTATTGCGCAATGCATCAGCATCGACAGTGCAACCAGCTTCAGAAGCAAGTTTGGTCATGCACATCAAGCATCAAACTTCGTTGCTCGGCATGCTCCTCGAGGATGCACACATCATGCAGGTTCTCAACCATTCAGGTCAATCATGGAGAGGCGTTGAAGCAGCCATTTCCATGCTGAAAGATGCACATGAGCGAGGAGAAAACATCGTCGATCCAGAGGATGTCATCACACTTCTAACGGGACGTTCATTGCAGCCCGCCATGAGAAGCGATTCAATTCTAGAACCATCCATCTCATTAGCTTCAGACATTCTCAAACGAGCAACCGATGTCGTCTACTCAGAAGTCGATGCAGGTGGTATCGAACTTCATGCAACTACTCTCGATATCAAAGAGGACGATTGGGAACCAACCGAAGTATCTGCTGAAGATATTTCCAGTGCAAACGATTTGCTCGAAATGCACCTGCGCACGACCCTCGAAGAATTGACGCCAGAAGCACCAACCGTCCTCGATGTAGATTCACGCGACCAGCACCTTACACATCAATTGGGAACCGTCAGTGGCCAGGACATTGAACGCACAGCAGACGTACTCGCAGGAATTGATGCGTCTATCGATGAAGCCCTTGCAGAGCGTGAACGATTAATGGTTCGAGACGATCTTCGTCTCCGGCATCTAGAGTTCAAAATGGAGGAACTTCTCGAACGAACGGCTCATGCAGACGCCAACGAACTCATCGATATCGTGGATGAATTGAGAGTCATTGAACACGAACTCGGCCTAGTGAGTGAAGATGCAATGGAAGCCTTCGAAATGGAGGATGAAGAAATCAGAATCGCCCACTTGTCAACGATTCGACCAACAACTCGACTGCTGGGTGAAGAGGAATGAGGGGTGCTTGGTGGGCCGACGGGGTTCGCTTTTCCTGCCAACCTGATTGTGGACGCTGTTGCGATGAACCAGGTGGTATTGTCTACCTGTCCCGTGCTGACGCACAACGTCTCGCAGAACATGCAGGATTAACTGTGAAAGAATTTCTGAGAAGGGATTGTACAACGACATTGGATGGTCGTTATGTTCTTCGCTCAAATCAATCCGATGGTATTTGCATCTACCTCGACGAAAAAAAGCAATGCGGCATCTATCAAGTACGTCCACAGCAGTGCAAAGCCTTTCCATGGTGGGCAGAAAATCTGCGCAGCAAGCGCTCATGGAAACAAGTTAAGGCAACATGTCCGGGGCTGACTTCAGAGGATGCGATTCTCATTAGTGGCGATGAGATTCGTTTGCATGTCCATGCTGATCGACAATCGACCCATGGTTTTCGCGTGTGGCAAGATTCGTGAACAGGTGTAGTTTCGCACACCTACCGGATTCTTTTCCGTCCTTTCCTTTATACGAATGACCGCGTTGGCTTACAACGGTGAGACCATGACAAAGGAAGCAGACTATTTGCTCAACTTGACTGAAGCTCATCTCGATATAGGGATGCGTGGTGTCCCAGTCGGAACCTGTCGAACGTCCTTCGTTACACCAAACGAAGGCGTCCACTATTGTGGTTACCCGATTGCAGAACTTGCTGAAATGGAGCCGGAGGACGTCGTTTACCTACTCCACAATAAGGAACTACCAACACCTGAACAGTCCTCCGCATTCAAGCAAGACCTTGCAGAGCGAGCAAACATTCCAGGCGATTTTGATCCTATTTTCTCAGCACTTCCACGCGATGGACATCCTATGGATTGGCTGGCCATCGGAATTCAAACCCTTGGCATGTGGGATTGCATGAACGATTGGAGGGAAGATGCCCTCAACCTTGTCGCTCGAATGCCACGCATGATGGGGCTCCTCTTCCGATACCGTGAAGGACGAGCCGATAACATTCCTGCGGACGATACCAGTTTGTCAATGGTCGAGCGATTCACGCACACATTGCAACTCGATGTTGATCAAGAGAAGTTGGCACGTGTTCTCTCAGTCTACCTTGTTCTCCACATGGATCACGGTGGTGGAAACCTCTCAACATTCGTAGGAAAGGCTGTCGCAAGCGGACATGCGACATTGTACTCCGCCATAGCGAGCTCTATGAACGCCCTTAGCGGTCCGCTCCACGGTCGAGCCAATCAATCATGCTTGGAATTCGTTCTACGTGTCGGAACATCCAATCCGGTTGAGGTGGAACAATTCGTTCGTGGAGAGCTTGCAGCTGGTCGTCCAGTCTTCGGTTTTGGTCACGCAGTTCTTCGAGCAGAAGATCCTCGAGCCACCGTGCAATTTGCTCTTGGTGAGAAAATTTGTCCTGATGACGAGAACTTCAAGGTCATTCGAACGCTACGAGAAGTTGCTCCACGCGTCCTTTCTGAAAATCCAAAAATTTCCAATCCAAATGCCAACGTCGATATCGCATCTGGTGCTTTATTGCACCACGTCGGACTCAAGGACCCAAGTTACTACACGACCTTCTTTGGTTGGGCAAGAGTTGCAGGTATTGGAGCCCAAATCTACGATGAGCGAGTGGTCGTCCGCAATGGGAAAGGCGTTCCAATCTATCGACCGAAATACTTTGCTCGTGACCAAGTGCTACGACACGTTGAGTGATTACGAGTTGAGATCAATCTCAACGTAACCATTGTGTTCGCGTACGTCGTACATCTTCAACGAGGAGGGTTTCCGGAGTTTTCCGAGGAATCGTCCGTAGGCTGGGAAATAATGTGCAGGAGACCATTCATTCACAGAACCGTCCTCAGGGTGGTAGGTCGTTTGATGCAATGGACATCGCAAGCAACCATCTTTGATTTTGCCACCCCAATGCATAGGCCAAGCCATGTGACGGCAAAGTGCGTTGCTGCCGAAGATTCCTTCTTCTGTTCTCATCACGAGGACCATTTTTGCTCCAATGGCCTTACCTTTGACCTTGTCCATCTTAAGTTTCGATGATTTACAAATCCGTTTCCACTTGGGACCTTTGTCCATGCGTGTCAATTCCCCTCTAGATTTATCAATGGGTGTTCAAATTCATGCAGGATTTGTTTCAATTTTGGAACAGTGATTTATATTTCAACTTGGGCGCTTTGAATTATGGAAAACCCATTCAACACGTTAACTACATTATCCGTTACGCGACCCAAGGCGACGATTGCTTCAATTATCGTCATCACCCTAACCCTCTCTTCGATGGCCCGGTTCATCGATTTCGATAACAGTGAAGATGCATTTTATCCTCAAAACGATACGACTGAATTGTTGTATGAGATTGAAGATCGCTATC
>DUJC01000078.1:0-126 GCA_013330015.1 Candidatus Poseidoniaceae archaeon
TCGGCTTTCAATTCTTGCTCATCGATTTTTTGCGAATTTGGCGAATTTTTGACGTACTGGCCAAAGGCTCGGTTTCAAGACGGTTGAGCCCGAGGCGCTGTTATGGAGGCATGGTCGGGCCGCTTT
>DUJC01000078.1:519-2057 GCA_013330015.1 Candidatus Poseidoniaceae archaeon
ATCGAGTTGTTCGGGCGTTGTGAAGATGGTGCATCCATCTGTGTTCTCGTTTCTGGATTGCGACCAACGTTTGAGATTGCAAGTGTTGGTAAGCGAAGCAGAGAACAACCTGTTACGGAGAATGAGGAGCGTCGAATCGAAGGATTGCGACGCCGATCAGAAGTGATGGATGTTCGCGGACCCGTGTGGAAATGGACCGATTTGGGTGAGAAACCTGTGTGGACTGTTGAAGCGGTTCAACCGTTCAATGTTCCATCCCTTCGCGGTGAATTGCAGAAGCAAGGCTGGACCATTTATTCAGGTGATATCCCCTTCGTCAATCGCATGTTCTTGGACAATGATGTGGGTATGCATCTTGCCATTGATGGTTTTCTGATTGACGAGCGAGAACATGACGATGAGGATGGAGAACGCAACCTCCGTGTCATCAAACACGGCGGAGTCGGCCGATACCAAGTTGACAGAACCGTGTCCGTACAACTTGAGAATGTCACAGAAAGCGAGCCTTTTCAAGTTCCATGGCGGATTCTTTCCTACGATTTGGAAACGAGCATTGCCAACAATTCGATTCTCTGTTCGGCCGTTTGGGTCGAGGACATGATCGATGGTTCTCGTCGTGTCTACGAATATCGAGGCGCTGAAGACCTCATCATGGAACAGATGACCGCCATGGTTCGCGAAGAAGATCCAGACATCATCACGGGTTACAACATCGACAACTTCGATTTTCCACGCTTGGTTGAACGCATGGATCATCATACCAGCCGTAAGCAGTGGCAGGCTCGAAGCAATCTCTTGGGATGGGGCCGTACACCACATTTGGAGACCGAATGCAAGCGAACGAGAACAGGTGTTCTTCCTCGCCGTCAATCGAACCGTGCCTGGAATCTTGCTGGACGTGCCATTGTCGATGCGTGGTGGCAGGCACGTCAAGCCTTGCGTCCACAACGCGAAACGCTCTCGTTCATTGCTCGCTTGTTGTTCCCAGAAGAGGAAGACAAGCAGAAGATCGACATTGATGCCTCCAACATGGATGAAGAATGGGCCAATCGGCCCGATGAAGTCATGGAATACTGTGTTCGAGACGCTGCCCTACCGCTCGATATTCTTCACGCGATTCAAGCGATTCGTCGCAAAGAGGCGGTTGCTTCCGTTGCAAAAGTGCCGTTTGAAACAGCTGCCAATGGAAGCACCTCGCAACTGCTCGACAGCCTGGTCATTCGATTGGCCGACCGCAAGAACGTGGCCGTTCCGTTAACAGGAAGTGCGGAAGCCAAGGAAGGCCAAATCACTGGAGGTTACGTCCACGATGTCGAAGCAGGATTGCATCCATGGATTGCAGTTCTGGATTTCAAAAGCATGTATCCAAGCATCATGATCGGCAACAACGTCTGCTATACGACTCGCATCGATCCGTCACATCCAGAGCAGCCTGGTGGGGACGATGCGACACACGTTTCCCCAACGGAAGCCGTCTTTTGGAGTGCTGAACATCGCAAAGGATTGGTTCCAACCTTGCTCGAAGACTTGATGAATCA
>DUJC01000078.1:2441-5199 GCA_013330015.1 Candidatus Poseidoniaceae archaeon
AAAAAGAGGAGTTCCACGATTCGATGCAATACGCTGTCAAGATCATGATGAACTCGTTCTACGGGGTTTTTGCTTCAGGTTTCTATCGCTTTACGCACAAGGATTTGGGCTCCTCCATCACAGCATGGGCGCGTCAAAACATCAAGACCATCATTCAGAAGTTGGAAGAGGAAGGCCATCACGTGGTCTATTCAGATACGGATTCCATCTTCGTTTGTTCTCCTGTTCCTGAAGGGTCACCTTCCGTCTTGAAGGAGGACGATGATGAGAAAACCATTGCAGCCTACAAAGCTGCAAAACAAGCGATGATCGACTTTGGGCTCGACATTGCCAAGCAATACAGCCGAGATTCTGCAGTGCTCGAATACGAGAAAGGACTCTCTGTTTTCTTCAGCCATGGTGCGAAGAAGCGCTACGTTGGACAGGTTGTTTATCCGAGTGAAGAGATGTTGATTCGTGGTTATGAGACGCAACGCACGGATTCCTTCGAATACCTCACAACGAGCATGAAGAAGACGTTCACCTATGCGCTTGCAGATGAAGGTGATGCTCTGGTTCAGCACGCACGAGAATGTGTGGCTGCATTGAAGAAGCATGAGGTCGATGCTCGCCGTTTGATTCTTGCCAAGTCCTGCAAAGGACGTGTCCAATCGAATGGAGAGGTCGATTTCTCCAAGGACTATGCTCGCCCGGAAAGCATGGCTCAGGTCCGTGCAGCGATGATTCTCATCGAACGTGGACTTGGCTTTACGCCCGGTATGAAGATCTCGTACGTGGTTACTGATGCTTCAAAGCGACCGATGCAAGTCCATCCATGGATTGAGGCTGAAGACGATGGTGGCATTCCAGGTTACGATGGACGATTCTATGCGGAGCGTTTAGCGGCTGCATTGGGGCGAATCACGGAAGCTTTTGGATGGAACGCCAAGGAATTGTTCGACGGCAACAGACAGACGACGTTGTTCTCGTTTTAGGCGAACAAATCGCAAAAGGCTTCTAAATGACGGAAAGGCAGGCAATGGTATGGGCGCAATAAGAAAAGCAGTCTTCCTTGCTATGCTGATGATGATTGGTGGACTTGCAGGATGCTTTGGTGCTGACGAAGACGAGAATACGGGTGAAATCGTGGCAGTGTTTACCTATTCGCCTGCGACCAACATTCGAGCTGGGCAAACCATTGACTTCGATGCACGAGATTCCTTGCCATCTGGTGTGGCATTGACCTACAAGTGGGATTTTGACGGCGATCAATCCATCGATGCGACAGGCCGAAACGCGGACTGGACCTACCCAGAAGTTGGCGAATACACCGTTGAATTGATTGTCAGTGATGGCTCCAAAAGCCAATCGACAAGCAAGACGCTCACCATTGTCGATGCGACTGCGTTGCCACCCGATGCTGAGATTACATCGTATTCAACGGAAGAGGATTGTTTGGGTGAGGACGTTGACGAAGGCTCCTACATCCACGTGTGGGCATGCGATTTGGACAAATCAAAAGCTGATAGAACTGCAGGCGCAGACGTCACTGTAGAGCTTGATGCGGGGGACTCTTCTTCAGGTTCCTCCGACGATTACATCTCAACTTACCACTGGGACTTAGACCTCGAATTCGATGCAGATGGCGATGGTGACCCTGCCAACGACAACGATCTCGAAGGAGAGACAGTCGAATGGAAGGATTTGAAACCAGGAGAATACGAAATTGGATTGACCGTTACCAACGGTAAAGGGTTGACCGATTCGGACGATATCAAACTCTACGTCTCCTACGCAGCATCATGGCTGGATTTCGAAATGGGAGGAAACAATTCAGGAGAGCCGGTTGAACTTGATTTTGATTTCACGGTCAATTACGATCAGGATATGGGCAACACTATTCGCAAGGTCGTTGGTGAATTGACTTACCCAAAGATTGACGAAGATTGCACCGATATCACGCCGGGTGAAGGCAACAACTGTCGAGCCAAACTCGATCTGCATGCGTTTAACGACGAAGACGAAGAAGCCACCAATACGTCCAACACGGCTGTCGATCAGCGTGATGATGGTGATTGCAACAGCGATGACTATGATTGCGTGCATCTTACACTGTCGTCGTACCTGTTCACCGATTCAGAGAGCGAAAGCACCTATGGAGACGGAGAGTGGACGATCAAGATTCGAAACAATCGCGTCAACGATTTGCAAGTAGAATCACTGGTGATTCGTTTGGTTTACAAGTAAAACCGCGAGACTCAACCACTTTTTCGCCCTAAAATTGAGCCGCTTCTTACCGACTCTTTCAAATAGGGGTTGTTTGTCGCAGGGATGCTAAGGAGTAATTTAGTATGCCATCACAATGGGAAGATAAGAGCAAGCCACACCGTAACATCGTCTTCGTAGGTCACGTCGATCACGGAAAGTCGACCACTGTCGGTCGTCTCCTCCTCGATTCAGGTCACATCGAAGAGCACGTTATCGAAAAGAACGAAAAACTCGCCGCTGAGTCAGGTAAGGCCGGATTTGGTCTTGCGTATGTCATGGACGGTCTAAAGGAAGAGCGAGAGCGTGGAATTACCATCGACGTCGCTCACAAGGAGTTCTTTACTCCAAAGTACTACTGGACCGTTATCGACGCTCCAGGTCACCGAGATTTCGTCAAGAACATGATCACCGGTGCTTCGCAAGCTGACACAGCGGTTCTCCTCTGTGCTGCAAACGACGGTGTCAACGCTCAAACCAAGGAACACGCTTTCCTCGCTAAGGTTCTTGGTGT
>DUJC01000078.1:5544-5911 GCA_013330015.1 Candidatus Poseidoniaceae archaeon
TCATCGTCCACGTCAACAAGATGGACATCTCTGGTGTGGACTGGTCCGAGGACAAGTACAAGGCAGCTGTTGCTGAAGTCTCCGCACTTCTCAAGATGGCTGGATTTGGTTCTCAACTCGACAACATTCCAATGATTCCTGCTTCGTCCCTCAACGGTGACAACGTCTTCCACAAGTCCGATAAGTGCCCATGGTACGACGGACCTACCCTCTTCGAGGCAATCGACGCTGCAGCAATGCCAAACAAGCCAATCGACAAGCCACTTCGACTACCAATTCAAGACGTCTACAAGATCTCTGGTATCGGTACTGTCCCTGTCGGTAAGATCGAAACCGGAACTCTGAACACTGGTAAGACCGTTGTCTT
>DUJC01000042.1 GCA_013330015.1 Candidatus Poseidoniaceae archaeon
CTACAAACCATATCGCTAACACGGAAAGCCATGGGATGTGGGCGACCAGAAGATATGGACCACCGGCATAAGCAACGCAACCACGTGCCCAATTGAGTGCTGCTCGATCACGTTCTGTCAAGGAGCGTGCTTCTGCAATCACCAATGCAACAGAGATTGGTAAAGCAAGTGCAGTCATGATGGTAAGAACAAGATCTTCAAGTTCAAAGTAGTACAACGAATCGTTGAAAAAATACAATCCAACGAGGACCCAACCAGATTGAGCGAGTCGTGAAACACCCTCATTGTGACGCTTGTGCCATGAAATCGCAAGAAAAACCATTCCAAGTGCACCAGCGATGGTGGCGACCTCCTTGGTAAGGAACATGGCATCCCCAGAACGGGTGCTCATAGAAACGTTTGCCCATTAAGTCCAACAACTGGTTGGAACTCCAATGTGCATGGAAGGACCCATTATCGATGGTTCTGGTTCGGCCTCAGGGCCAATCGCATTCATCGATCGTGATGGCGTTCTGAATTATGGTCGCAATGGCTACGTGAATCACCCGCAAGAACTAGAGATTATCCCAGGAAGCGGCAAAGCCATTGCACGATTACGTAACAAAGGCTACGCCATTTGTGTAGTCACGAATCAATCACCAATCATGCGTCAACTGTGGACGGTTGAACGGTTAAACACCATTCATGTAGAACTACGCAAGCAACTACTCGACGAAGATGAAAATGCCATCATTGATGTGATTATGACCTGCCCCCATCGTACACGAGATCGTTGTGGATGTCGAAAACCGTGGCCTGGTATGTTGGTTCAAGGAAACAATCTCCTGCGCAGTGAGAGGAAAGTTAACGGAAAGATTGACTGGTCAGGTTCTAAACCTGATGCGTGGCATCCATTGGATGCCATGATTGGTGATCGGAAATCAGACATGGGAGCAGGATGGGCTGTTGGTGCTCGAACGTTCGAAGTGTCGGATCGATTGGGCTTGCCGCAGGTGATTGAGCGAGTACTCGATGACGACGATGACGGCGATTTCTATGACCCAATGAGGTGGTAACATCGGTTGGCTTGGACTGGACGATACAGATTCTTTGCAAGGTGGTTGTACCACAGAAGTTCTGTTCCACCTCATTCAAGCCCTACCCGAACATGTCACGACTGGCCAAACCCGATTGGTTCGCTTGTGGCCGTTTGCTCAACAACGGACTCGGGGTAACGCTGCGGTCGCTGTTGAATTAAACACAGAAGACGAAGAAGGATTACTCGTATTCTTGGATAACTATTGGAGAAACTCCATCCTTCCACTGAAAGGAATTGTTCAAACGAGCCAACATAGCGACCGGGAACAGTTTCCTTCAGATCCTGGGATGGTATGGTTTTCAGAATCAATCAGCGATCCCGATATTTATAGAAAGGGTCTCAGGCAAGAAATTAATCTTCAGCAACTACCAATCCCAACCAAATCGTGGGGTGGCCATGGTCGGATTGGAGCCACACTCGCAGTTCTCTGGCCAGTCAGAGAATCGACCTTCGAGGCAATTGCCTGGAGAGAGCCTTCAGCCAATGAGTTGAGACAGTTGGACAAGCACGCCATTGAACACATTGACCAGATGGAGGGCACATTCCTCTGTCGGGATGACCGCTTGGGCAACTCTCTTCTCGCACCAAGGGGAGTATCTCCAGTTTTGTTTGGTATTCGTGCATGGAAGAGAGACGTGGCAATGGAAGCACTACAGGTCTTGCTGGACGCACCAAACACAGAACCCGTCATCGGCTCACTCGTCTTTGAGACAAACCAAGCTACGAATGATCATTTGGATTATTCCATTGAGGGTCGTGTTGAGAGAATCGAAGTTCTACGGGGTGGCCACACCGTAATTCATGCCTCTGAGCAGCGATTTCTTGCGTTCAAGGAATCTGGTCAGATTGCAACAATTAGCCAGCAACTCCATGAAGGAGACGTCATCGAGTGCAAAGGCCTAGTGGCGCCTGATAACTCCATCCATGTTGAATTCATGAGAATTCAAGAACTTGTACCTGATAAACACCGACCATCATGCCCAACCTGCAACAAATCCATGACATCGATGGGCAAGCATCAAGGATTGCGATGCAAGAAATGCGGATTTAAGATGGATGATGGTTGGGTTGAAACACCTCGTTCACTACCTTTGAAACAATGGATTCAACCTCCTGCGTCTTCCAGAAGGCATCTCGCCAAACCTTTGGATGACGATTCAAGCATACAAAACAATCTTTAGCGTTGAGTCCAACATAGTGGCATGTCAGACGAAACCACAAAGAATGTCACAACTGTAATTCTCATCATTGCATTCCTCGGTATGATGATCTTTGTCGCCATGCGAGCCAGAAAAAATCGTGAAAACATGTTGAAAAATCATGCACCTAAAGTTGCGGGTGAAGACACCTTGGAAGGTGGCGCACGCCATCCGCAACGCTTCGATGAACCCGATGAGGAAGCACTTGAAGAAATGGCAAAACTCCTTGGGGAAGATTCAGACGAAGAAGCCTGATTCTTCGATTCTACAGTCTTGAACATCACCATTAAAATCAAGATGAACAATGTTCTTTTGATCTGCATACAAACCACAGATATCGAATCCGTTTTGTTCAAATTCCGACTTTGAACGAGAACGATAAGCTTCTTCAGAACCCGTCACATCAGTCCCCGACTTAGAAATGAGAAGAAGCGTTGTCTCAGGCTTGATTCGCTTTGCTAGATCGATAACTGCATCAAAAGACGCTTTCTCAATACGTCCGGTAGGGTTGCACCAATCATCCAATACAACGAGTCCAACTCTGGGCAAACTGTGTTCTGCTTCGACGACAGCGTCAACACAACGATCCATTGCACCAATAAGATTCATGGCATGAAATCGACTTGATTCGACGA
>DUJC01000116.1 GCA_013330015.1 Candidatus Poseidoniaceae archaeon
AGACAGACTTGACCGTCGTTCGTGCGCAATCCGTTGATGATAATGTCACAGATCCTGGAAACTACCTCCCTAGCATCGAAGGGATAACACTCGCTTGGGTTGAGGAGCGGGACATTCTCGTAACATGGAATCATTCAAACGACTTGAGTGTTGAAGGATATCAAATTCACATCAGTTCCACCGATTTCATGGACATTTCAGATGCAATGTTCCTCGATGAAACCATTGCGAACTCGTTTGTTATTTCCTCACAAGTATTCCCAGACTTGGTGAACACATCAGATTGGTTTGTTTCAGTCACAACGTTTGACGATGACGAAGTTCGGAAGACTGTGGACGCCAAGAAAATCAACTCTGTTGATGCATCTGGCCAGGTTACTGATGACACAAGCGCTGGAAACGATCTCGAATCGCTGTTAACAACCCCGAACCTCCTTGCTGCTGGTCTTGTTGTTGTCTCATTGTTCCTGCTCCTTGCCATCGTTCGTGGACGTGGCAGGCGAAGTCAGAAAGAAAAGGAATGGGAACTGCAGACAGCAACGTGGGGAATCAGCGACGACCCGTGGAACTCACCACCACAATCGAGCGCCCCTCCGCCACCTCCTACACCTGCAGCACCGGTTCAGGCTGATTCGCTGTTCAGAGCAGCAGAACGTATTGATTCGCAAAACATTGGTCGAGAACAGTACAATGCTCCAAGGCCAGTCATGAATCCTGTGCGAGCACCAATCGACAACGATTTGTTGAATGACCTCAACATTGGAACGTCTCAACAAGCATCCAAGTCCGAAATCGACACGTCCTTCCTTGATGACTTGCTGTGATACCGTGATGCTCAAGGCATAGTGTATCAAGGACAGGCCATGAGCGAGTTGAACCCGAGTCCTCGCTCTTCTGTATTCACGACCATGAGGTTCTCTCAAGAGCGTGGACTGTTCTTGTTCGACCAGCACCTTGCACGAATGCTTGAGCATGCAGGGAAATTGAGGATTGATGAGAACAATATCAACCGTGAATCGTTCCTTGAACTTCTTCAGAAAAATCCTCCTCAGATTTCTGAAGGACTCGTTCGCATCGAATGTTCGAAAGACTCTGAACTCCGTGTTGCATATCGGCCGTTCACAATTCAGAATGAAGCCATCGATGCCATAGCGGTTCCAAGCCCAATTTGGCCCCCACGTGTTGCAGGGACGAAACATGGTGCGTGGGGAGCATACATCGAAGCTCGGAATTATGCTGAACAAAAAGGAGCCGATTTAGCGCTGATGGTCCACGACTACTCCATCGTTGATGGTGATCGATGTACACCTCTCGTCATGGACGAGGATGGAGTGGTTTGGGTGAGTCATGCAAACAGTTCCGTCTCATCGATTACACTCAGTGCAATTCATGACTCAATTCTTGAATCTGGATTCCATATACAACAAGGTAACTTGAACGAACGACTCGTTGCACGATGTGTTGAAGCTGTTGCTGTGGGTAGCGGCGTTGGTGTTCTGAAGATTGATTCCATTGACAACGAGCCAATTGGTAATGGAAGCACCCACTTGTACGATGTGTGCGTCAATACCCTTGACAATAAATACAACAATCCTGAGAATTGGGAGGAGGTTTGGGGCTATGTTGCTTGAACCAATCCGTCATCACTTGATTGAACAAGGCCTTCTTGGAGAGAAGGCGGGTCAATATGGTGGACCCGACGAAGTTATGTTGGTCTCAGCTGGCCCAACCAGCCATCTTTCGCAGCTTTCGTTGCTATGTGGGCCAGCGATTCGACGCGTTATCATCCGACAACCATCAAGAGATGTTGTCGAGGTTGCGAAAGAACACTCTCCTCTTTCTGGAGAAACCAAATTGGTCGATTCTGCTCCGTTCCTGTTCGAGCGAGAGACTTGGGATGGAATGCAATGGCAGTTGGATGCGTCAACAACAACTGCATCCTTAGCAGATGGTTTGAGACAGTTGTGTTCGAAAAGCGATTCTAACTTTCTAGGAACCATTCCCGAATCGATGCCCTTTGTTGGTCCATTTTGGATAGGAGCCCTCTCCTACGATTTATTGCAACTCACCCAACCAATTCGACTACAACATCTTCCAGAGGAAGGTGAGTTGTTGTGTGTGCTATGGGAAATTCATCACTGCATCGTTCATGAAAAGAGCAACGATTCTCTCGTTGTACTTTCAACAGATCCTAACTGGGAAGCGAACGTTCGGGCTGCCATTGGAAGAGACCTACCGGAGTATGCCTCACCAACTGTTCGTCTTAGTCAAAAACCCACTTCGACATGCACGGATAAAGAGCATGAGGATATTGTACGCAGAGTCCATTCTGCAATCGTCGATGGTCAGTTGTACCAACTGAACTTTGGTCGTACCTGGGAGGGTGAAATACAATCCGAGCCTTGGACGGTCTTCTCTCACTCCATTGCTTCAAATCCTGCCCCGTATTCCGGTTTTGTGCATATGAAAGACGGGGATTTCTCGCTCGTATCTGCATCACCTGAATCACTCCTTACTACGAAAAATGGAATCATTACGACTGCACCAATCAAAGGGACTGCTCCTCGGGGAGCATCGGATGCTGAAGAATCACTCCTGCGTGAAGACATGATTTCGGATCGTAAGGAACGCGCCGAACATCG
>DUJC01000152.1:0-3271 GCA_013330015.1 Candidatus Poseidoniaceae archaeon
AGAACTCCAGTACATGCACCGATAAGAAACGGAGTATTCGCTGGGAAGAAGGTCAGTATAGCCTCTCCTCGAGGTTGGGCGAATGGAATACCTGTCTGCATTGATTCGTAGAGAAACAATGTACAGAGAAGCAGTCCTGATACGATCACCAGACCAAGTCTTCGGATCGTTGGAGCATGTATGTTGATGCCTGCGCCAAGGATCGAAAAGAACATCCATGGGAACAACGGGTATGTCCCTGTTACCAGTAGATGAGAAAGGAACTGAATGATGGTTACCACCTCAATCCTGTCATTCCATGAAAGAGTGGAATCTCCTAGTGAAAACTCGGTATTGATAATTCCAATGAGGACTAGGGTTGCTCCGAATGCTATGCTGTTCCGTGAAATACGGATCCATATTGGTGCCAAGAGGTACAGAATGGCAAACAAAGAGAGTACCCCTGGTGTGAATGGGTCAAAGAGATGGGATGCAGTGATGTTAACTAGAAACTGTGCTATTATCAAAAAAACGAATCGAATCAATGCCTTCCGTAGCGTCCATCTTGATTGAACAGTGACCCAACCTCCAACGGTTACAAACAACGGAGCTGCCAGACCTCCAAGACTTGCAACGATAAGTGCGAGTAAGGAGGTTGTTGACGCATCTGTAGGCGCCCATGTGGCTGCAGCATGCACCATTATCATGAGAAGAATGGCAAGACCTCGGATTTGATCGATGTCTTGCCGACGACTCATTCTTGGTCACCGCTGACTACGAACGTGCTCCACTGCATTTCGGAAGATTTGCAATCCTTCACCTTCCCAATCATCATCGAGATCCATTGATGTATGTTCAGGATGAAGCCACATACTGTAGAAAGCTTCTGGATGTGGCATTAATCCAAACACAAGACCCGTCGAGTCACAAATGCCTGCAATGTTTCTCATGCTCCCATTCGGACTCATTGGAAACGACAACAATTCGTCTTGAATTCCTTCACCAACAGGTGTTGTAGGATCAACGTATCGGACAGCTAACAGATGGTTCGATTGTAGATTGTCGATATCCTGTTCTGTTGGCATAACAAATCGCCCCTCGCCATGGCGAACTGGGCACTCAATCCTCTGAATTCCTTTTGTCCAAATACACGGGCTTTCGGAATCGAATTCCAATGTAACCCATCGATCCTCGTAACGGCCCGTATTGTTGAGGGTGAGGCTCGCACGTTGGACAAGATCGGGTTCGAGTGAAGCATCCCCCGGACCTGGTAGAAGCCCTGTCTTAACGAGCGCTTGGAATCCATTGCAGATACCGATAATTGGTTTCCCATCAGTGACGAATTGTTGCAATTGTTCGCGTAGTGCGAATCGGAGACGGTTTCCGAGGAGGCGTCCGCTCCCGAGATGATCTCCGAATGAGAAACCACCAGGTACTGCAAGTATGTCGAACTCAGATAGGCTTCTCTCGCCGTGTACAAGGCGATTCACATGCAGGCGTTCTGATGAACCACCAACCATATCGAACACTGCTGCAGTTTCTCGATCGCAATTGATCCCGAAGCCAAACAGAACGCAAACCTTGACGTCTTGACTCATTCAATCGCCCCCGTCATATCCAGTGCTCCTTTCCAGGATTGCGTTAATTGTTCAACATCGGCTTGTATCAGCGTATCATAGCCGTCCTCAATCAACAGCTCTGAGGATGCTGAAACCATACCTATGAGATGGAGGTCAGTACCTTCCATCATTTCCACAAATGCGACTTCGTGTTCCGCTTCTACAGATACAACAATTCGGCCCAGAGATTCGCTCCAAAGGCGGCTGAATGCATCTCCTGGTCCAATTCCATCAATGTCAATGAAAGCCCCACATCGTCCTCCGATGCACATTTCAGCAAGTGCAATCGCAAGACCCCCTTCGCTGCAATCGTGAGCAGTGCGTATCATTCCAGATTGAATGGCTGCAGATAATTTACGATAGACTTCCAATTGAGCTTCTGGATTTTCAAGTAAAGGAACTTGTCCACCAATTCCACTCACTTCCTTGCGCTCTCGAAGGTGGAAAGCAACCTCAGAGGCACCTAGCTCATCGTATGTTGTTCCTACAAGGTAGATGCGTTCACCATGATGTTTGAAGTTCGATGTTGCTGTTTTTCGAACATCTGGTTGATTTCCAAACAAAGAGAACAACATTGTTGGAGGAATCGAAATCTTGTTTGGCCAAACTCCGTAATCGTTCTTCATAGAGTCTTTACCCGAAACACAGGGTAGTCGATACGCACGGCACACGCGCTCAAGCTCACGATTCGCTCGAACAAGTTGCGCAAGCTTGAATTTCCCATCTGGAGTTTTCTCTGATTCAATAGGATCTGGCCAGCAGAAATTATCCAAACCCGCCATTTTGTCAATATCCACGCCAACACATACAGCGTTCCGAACGGCTTCATCAATTGAGGCTGCGACCATTGCTCCTGCATCGATATCTGAGTATCGCGGCGCAATTCCACACGATACGACAAGGCCTTGTGAATCACCATGGATTGGAGCAATAAGACCAGCATCTCCAGGTCCGTCGCGTTCAACACCAACAAACGGTTTCACAACAGTCTGAGCGATAACTTCGTGATCGTATTGACGAACCCATGTTTCCTTTGAGGCAATGTTGGGTCTTGCAAGCATATCCATCAGAAGTTTGTTGTGATTCAAATTAGTTGGAGGAATAAACAGTTCATGTTGGGGGGGAATCCACTCAGACTCGAGTTCGAGTTGTGGGACGCCATCATGAAGGAAGGTGATCGGGAGATATGCAACCGTTTCTTCCCCATGTTTCACATGGAAGTAGCCCGTATCTGTGAATGTAGCAACCTGTGTGGCTTCAACTTCATGGAGGTTTGCAAGTGTTTCGAATGCGTCCTTGTCTTTGGGAGAGACGGCCACTGTCATTCTCTCTTGCGATTCTGAAACAAGGATTTCCCAAGATGAGAGACCTTGTTGCTTTAGTGGCACTTTACCTAGATCAATTTCGCAACCATTGGTGTACTCTGCCATCTCTCCGATAGACGAGGATAGGCCCCCCGCTCCGTTGTCAGTTGTGCATGTGATGAGGCAAGAATCTCTGGCCTCAAGAAGCATGTCCATCATTTTCTTCTGAGTAATTGGGTCTCCGATTTGTACAGCGCTTGATGGTGATTCGTCGGTTAATTCAAGTGATGAAAACGTTGCACCGTGAATTCCATCTGAACCAACCCGTCCCCCCACCATGTATACCAAGTCGCCAGGAGTTGGATTCTT
>DUJC01000152.1:3669-4655 GCA_013330015.1 Candidatus Poseidoniaceae archaeon
CAGTAGACCAATGGTTTTCCAATGTAGCGCTCGTCAAAAACAATCGATCCATTGATAGTTGGAATTCCTGATTCATTACCGCCGACACGTACACCAGCATGTACGCCTCGAAGGACACGTGAGGGATGAAAGAGGGTTGATGGTAACTCACCGGTCCAATCTGGTGGGCCGAAACAGAAGACGTCTGTGTTGGCAATCGGTCGAGCTCCCAAACCTGTTCCGAGAATATCGCGATTTACGCCAACAATTCCGGTCATTGCACCTCCATATGGGTCGAGTGCAGATGGTGAATTGTGTGTTTCAGCCTTCATACAGATGGACCAATCATCGTTCCAAGCGATCACTCCGGAATTGTCGTGAAAGACTGAAAGAAGCCAATCAACCTCCTCTGCCATATCATGCGTTGGTTTCATGATGTGTGTTTTGAACAACGAATCGATGGTCGTATCTTCATTTGTTTCTGTATCAACGTGATGGATTTTGCTTGCAAAAATCTTGTGTTTGCAATGTTCACTCCAGGTCTGTGCAAGACATTCCAATTCGACATCTGTTGGGGCATCGGGTGAAATTCCCACGCTGGTTCGAGCTGTGCGTGTTGCTTCGTCACGGTAGTGATCACGAATTGTTTGCATTTCATTCAAGTTCAATGCGAGCAATCCTTCGTTCGATAAGCGAATGAGTTCTTGATCGGCAACTTCGAGATCGATGATTGCTGGAGCTTGGCGTTCAATGGTTGGTCGTTCTGGGAACGTCAAGTGCGTTGCCTGATCTGTCTCAAGTTGTTCCTTTGTTGTAAGGATTGACTTCTCAATTAACCCGTTGAAGAGAGTAGAAGCAAGCCAAGTATGATCGATGCCATCCGGTAATTCGAGAAAGGCATAGGATATGTACGTCGATATGGCAGACTCTCCTCCTGGGAAGAGGAGTTTGAACCCATCGTTTGCTGCAGCCCCTGGATTGTCTGTGACGCCGGGTTTGA
Organism: Candidatus Poseidoniaceae archaeon; assembly: GCA_013330015.1. GTDB lineage: Archaea > Thermoplasmatota > Poseidoniia > Poseidoniales > Poseidoniaceae > MGIIa-L2 > MGIIa-L2 sp8574u. The sequence continues at coordinate 4,649 of DUJC01000152.1, forward strand.
ATCCAAC
>DUJC01000057.1:0-9949 GCA_013330015.1 Candidatus Poseidoniaceae archaeon
TACTGACCATAATAGGTGTAATTTCTACACGATGTGCAATGATATGTAAGTGAAATCTCACGATTCCAGTAGAAACTAGTAACTAAATGTAAGTATCTTAATGCTTTAGACGTAACAAATAAAAGGGAGCCCCTTTAGAGCGTAACAAAAGTGACTCATTATGCCAAAGAAGACCATCCGGAGCCGGTATCAGCGCCGCATTCTTGATTGGCTCCTTGATGGTGGTGGAACGGTGTCACAAGCTTCAGACGTTCTCGGTATTGCGATGCCTCACGCTTCGCTTGCAATGCGGCAACTGCGGGAATTAGGGGAAGTCCAACGTGACGATAGTGCATCCATACGTGGAGCAATCCATCGATTAACGCCAAAGGGAGCTGACCATCTGTTGATGGATTTGGTTGAACGCGTGCGTCAACATGGGGAAACGATTCCGGATGGAATGAATGCTGTCGTCCTTTCCAACGATCGTTCGAGCATTGTTCTCGGTGTACTTTCAGAGCCTTCCTCGAGATTGATTTCACTCCCTCGTCGAGCCGAATTACTGGAACACGACATTGAATTTTCCTCCAGTGGAAAAGGAGGGGGGCTTTGGGCAGTTCAACGAGGGTCCTCGATTCCTTGGTACTCACTTGCTACGCTTGAGCCTTCAACAGCACCAAGCGTACCTGTTGAGGGAACCTTGACGGCATTTACGACGCAATCGGACCGGATTGGTATCCTTCGGCTCCGTTTACTTGAATCGTCTGTGAATTGGGGCGTTGCAAACGGTACCTGGATTCGATTGGAATCGAAAGAGATGGAAGGACCATCTCAACTTCACGTCGGAGAACATTCCATTGGTCAGGTTGTAGGAACACCTTTTGCGGTTTGTCCCGACAATGGTTTGTATGCACACCTCCCTTCGTCTGTTGATCGGACCTTGCTCGTGTCATCACTCGGCAATCATGCACAACTGATGACAGAATCCCTGTCGTTTTCCAACCACCGTTCACTTCCTATCGATATCTTGGGACCATGGATGAGGAAGCGACATCCTCGTCTATCGACTGCGAAACGGAAAGCACGTCTTCGTTCGTTGACTCGATGGCTCCTAACTGGACGTGGTAAACAACCACATCTAAACCTTCGACGTGCATTACTGGCAGACTTTGGAGAACGAACGTGGGTGGAACATTCCAACGCCATTGATGTTGTCCTTCTCGAGGGTATCTCACAACACGGGGCCATATGCATCGTTGAATGGATGTTGGAATCAACTTCGTTTGACATGGTTATCGAGTGGCCGTGGGCTGTAGTTGATGATGTTCCGTTAATGGAACGGCTGCTTGCATCGGGACGGTGTAGATGTCTAATCACATCCCGCGGTGAAGCGAAGGAGTTCTCCGGTAAATCCGCTACATTATTTCCAACGGATCAACTCGCAACCGTATCGTATCGCCCACAGGAATTTTACGAGTTTCGTGTTGAGTTGCAACGTAGTTCAACACGCTCCGAGCCTGAAGCGACGCGTGAAGGAATCCCTCATTCTGCAAAGGAACTCATGCAGTGGTTCCAGTCTGGAGGTTTGGATGAAACCGTCTTGACAGGTGATGCTGCAACATCGAAAGACGTTCAAAAAGATCTCCGCAAAGCAATGCGTTTGTTTCCGCAAGGAGATTTCGATTTTGCAAACAGTGTTGAACGTCAATCACCTCTCGCTGCATGGATTTCAAGTCCAGATGAGGAGCGGCCAGCACGATGGAAACGCATTGCAGACGTTCTCCCGTTTGGCTGGATTGATCTCGTGAATGTTGATCGCATGGATACCGTTGAACTCATCCAAGCCATGCAACGAACCGATTCGGGTTGGAAGCATCAAGCTGTTCGACGAGTTGTCAATGACTGTGATGCTGATTCATCTCTTCTTGTCGACCTCGTACCTCTCTTGAACGTGGAAGGGACCAAAGCAATGGCTGCTCATGTCCTTCTTCTTCTAAGTCGGACGTATCGTTCCGAACTTGAATCCGTTCTTACAAAGGCAGCAACGATTTGGTTGGATGCACCATTCGATGAAGAACAGATATTGAACGTCCTTTTTGCAACGGGTTCGGGAACAACGTTCGATGATGAATTGCTTCAGCGTTTCCTTAGAGGTGCTCTTGTGCATCCACGAGGTTCACTGTTGCGAGTATGGGCGCAAGTGAATGAACTTCTCAAACAACGGGCGCCGATTTCACTGGATGTGATGCGTACATGCATGAATGTCCTGCCAGAACAATGGTGGTCGACGTGGGCGTTGGATTGGCTCGATGCACAGTTATCAACAGCGGGTGGTCGCGAATGGCTCGCCCATCATCCGAAGAATTGGCCAGCACTCATCTTTCGACCAAAGGGAGAACAAATCGGTTTGCCAGGTTATCCACGTCAACATCAAGGTTACGTTGTTCGTCCAGCCCTGAAGCTCAACATACTGATGCTTCCTGATGGTGAGGGAACGGCTGCGCTCATGGATGTTCATGACATGGTCCAACGAATGGAACACGATGGTCCTGTTCACGCTGGAAGAATTCATCCATTGGTCGGTTGGTTGGCGTGTGATGTTGAGACGTGGCCTGATTTTAGCATGGAAAAACTCCTTGATGGGAATTCAGAAGTTGCGAAACTTCTGATTGGACGGGCGATGTTGCAGCGAATGCTTTGATAGCCGATGTATTGAAATGCAACGTGCTTGAGCGCAGGTCGCCGTACGTGCAACATCAGCCTGAGCTACTGTGAAATTGCAATGACGTCTGATACCAACGATACGGTCCGCTATCGAAGACTGGGAGGACCCTTCGGGGAGTGAATTCCGGTGCAAAAGCGGAAACCCGGGCTGGACTATGGGTCCTCGATCGACTTCGGGATGAAATCGAGACAACCAACCGGCTCTACAGTACGCCCTGATACCGAGGGTCAGGCCTTCGAGGAAACAATGAACAAGGCCGTTAGGTATCAGGGCACAGCTTTTTGCCACATTCATTCGATTTGAAGCGATGTTCTCAAAGGCCGTATGCTTCAGCCAAGCCTCATGGAAGTGGATCGTTCCTATCGTCGATGTCTCATCGGTGGAACGTTCGACCGTTTCCACTCAGGTCATCAACTCCTGATTCAAACAGCATTACGACAAGCTGATTTCATCGAAGTTCATGTTGTCAACGATGAAATGGCTCAAGCGAAAGGTGGATGGATTCAATCCTTGGACGATCGTATGGAAACGCTGCTCAATTGGCTGAGCGATACAGCGCATTTGCGACACGAAGTACACGTCCTCAACGATACGCATGGGCCAGCACCGACGCATCGAACGGCAGACTGTATTGTTGCTACGGTTGAAACCATTCCTCGATGTCATCAAATCAACGAGCGGAGATATGAGAATGGGCTTCCGCCGCTCTCAATTCTTGAAGCACCACACTTGAACGATGAACTTGGAGGAATCTTGTCATCGAGTCGTATCCGTCTCGGTCTCATCGATCGAGAGGGGCACCCATGGATTCCACCTTCGTACGAAGGAAAGGTTCTACGTATGCCAGCAGTTCTTGATGATGAATTCAAGACGCCGATGGGTCAATTGTTTGAAGGCCCAGAAGATGCGCCCGAAGTGGCCTTGTCCGCTATGTTGGAGGCCCTACCAGAAAATCACGGAACGCTCGTTGCCGTTGGTGATGTAACCGTGAAGGGACTGATGGACATGGGTGTTTTGCCAGACATTGCTTTCATTGATGGCCAAACCAAGCGAGAAGCATTGGATGCTTCGCTTCTCGTTCGTGGAGACGCATACGCACAACAGAGAAGCGTTGTCAATCCGTCTGGTCAATTAACGCCCGAACTGTTGGATGTTGTTCGTTGGGCTTTGGAACAAGACCAATCCGTCCTTGTCGAGGTTGATGGTGAGGAAGATCTAGCACCAATGTTTGTGCTTGCAACAGCTCCACTTGGTACGATTGTCGTGTATGGACAACCTCGGCAAGGCGTTGTTATGCGTATTTTGGATTTGGAAGCCAAACATCGTGCAAGGAATCTTCTTGTTCATTTCGAGGCAGAAGAATGAGTGACAAGCCCCTCGTAACGGTAACGGTATGCGCTCGGAATGGGGCGCGTTGGGTTGATGATTGCCTCAATGCAATTCACGCTCAGACACATCGCCCGCTGGAGATCATTGCTGTCAACGATGGTTCAACGGACTCTACTGGGTCGTTGATGGATGCTTGGATGGAATCGAACAGTGATTCCGATGTATCCATTTCCATCCTTCATCAGGATGCGTTAGGTTTGTCCGCTGGTCGAATGGCAGCACTGAATCATGCTCAGGGAGAATGGGTCGCCATCACAGACATCGATGTCCGGCCTGAACAGGATTGGATTGAGCAGTTGCTGTTGTCTAATGTTCCAGTTGGAGAAGAAACCATCGTTGCAGTCACAGGTCGAACCATTTTCCAAACACATACCGACTTAGTGAGCCGTTTTCGTGCCGTAGAAATCGCTTCAAAATATCGAAGTCGTCCACGAAGAACTTCGCTCGCGAACGGACCATGTTCGATGTTCAAGCGACAAGCCCTACTTGATGCCGGAGGCTTTGATCCGAATTGGTATCATGCTGAAGATATGGAAGTTAGCCTTCGATTGTTGAATGCAGGGGGCAGCATTGTCTATGCTCCAGACGCTCTAGTTGCTCACGTACCTGAGGTAGGTGTCCGACGGTTCCTACACAAACGTCGCCGAGACGCTCGTGCTCACGTTCGTATTGTCCGCCATTATCCTTCTCGTCAACGTTCTGGACCGGGTTTTGATTTCATTGGGAGTGCGAGCATCGCCTTGTCGATTTTCCCGATCACCTTGTTGATGTTGCTGAGCGTCGTACCTTTGTTGATGGCCTATCCGTTTGAGCAAGCGTGGAGTGAGATGTGGCAAACCCAACTGGCCTTGGGTGGCTTCATGCTTGGTGCTCTCATCGAGTTGATGTTCTGGAGAGGGCCATTGGGCGTCATCACGAGAAGCATTAAGAGCAATGCAGGAAAAAACAGTGTCGTCCTTGCCATCTCTGTACGCATACTGGTTCTACGTTGGTCCATAGCCCTGTGGCAAGGTTTGTTGCTAGGTTGCTTGGATGCAATGTTTGCTCGAAACGGTCACAAGCGATTGTTTCGCTGATTACATGACGGTTTCGTCACCTGGTGGTGCTCGGCTTACTGCGTTTAGAGCGAAACCAAAAGCGACCAAGGTGATGGATACGGAGTAGACGCCAAGGTCGATCCAGGTCATGTACAAAACACTGTATCCGATGTAGAACCCAAGGCCGAGCAGGAGGCACCATGCTCCAATAGCTCGCATGAGGCCGCCTTCTGCACCAACAAGTGCAGGCCACGTATCGTTCATGACGAGCGAAAGCGCAAATGCTGCGATTCCACCTTCGACCTTTTGATTGATCGAATTGAGTCCAAGGCCAAGAAGAGCAAGGCATGCTCCGACGAATACGAGGTCACCGACAACAAATGCCGGAGCGTCGTCCTTGTGACCAAACGCATCGGCGAAGGCTTCGAAGGTGAGAAGTCCGCCCCAAGACACTCGGTATGTTGGGTGAATGTAACCCAGTGAGTTGAGAATTGCAAGAGTGAGGCCCCATGCGCCAATGGCAATGTACCACTTTGAGAGGGTGACTGAAGGCTTGATGAAGATGTCTGCCAATCCGCCAGACGCTGCGTTCTCTTCACTGCTCATGGACTTGCCGACCCCCATTTGCCATATAAGAACAACGAATCAGAGCGGGCGTTGTTGGCGGTAGCGATTGTTGAACACGGTTCGCATGTTTTCATCCGCATTCATCAAGATCTCTTGTGTCTCAACGTTGCTTGGGATGCATGAATTGATTTCCTTGGAGCGACCATATCGCCCACGACTTCGGGTTCGAGCAGTGATGAGGCCAAGCATGTCGAGGTTGGCAATGATCCCTGAAATGCGTCGTTGTGTCAACGATGGAAGATTGAGGTAGGAGCATGCCTGATCGTAGACATCATACAACTGACCGGTTTGGATATTCTTCAATCCGTTGCGCTCGTTGATGAGGACAGCAGCAAGAACGAGTTTCTGTTGCGTCGGCAGACCTGCAATCACAGGCTCAATTTGATCAGCCTCGATTTGATGTTGGGCCATACGGACATGGTGTTGCCCGACTTTTGCATCGCCGAGTTGTTCCGCTTTCTCGGTTGAAACACGAAGCAAGTCGAGTGCGCATCGAGCATCACCATGCTCTTGAGCTGCGAAAGCAGAGCACAGAGCAATCACACCTTCAGAGACAACATCAGGCGCAATGGATTCATCGGAGCGCTGGCGTAGAATATCCTTGAGTTGTTCAGCATCGTACGGTGAGAACAGAATGTCTTGTTGTCCGAGACGTGAGCGGACGCGTGGGTCGAGGAATTCCGTAAATTTGAGATCGTTCGAAATTCCGATGACACATGCACGAGCATCATCAAGGAACGAATTGAGGTTGGTCAGATTGTACAACAAGTCGTCGCCGGCCTTGCGTACGAGATGGTCAATTTCGTCGAGAACAATCACGTACACGCCTTTCCTCGAGTCCATACGCCGAACGAGTTCCTTGAACACCCGGTCGGTTGGCCAACCTGTGAAAGGAATCTCATCGATTTCATGATCTTCAAGGAGACTGTTACCAATGTGGGAGAGCACTCTGTATTGCGTGTCGATTTGGCGACAGTTGACGATGACAGGCGTGATGTCCCTTCGCATTTGTTCGCCCTTTTCTTTGAGGAGATTTGTCACGTGAAGTGTCACAGCGGTTTTTCCTGAGCCGGTGACTCCGTACAGAATCATGTTGGATGGAATTTGTCCGTTCAAAGCCTCGACGAGGTTGAACGCAATACGCTCAATTTCCTTTTCTCGGTGAGGCATGACTGCTGGCCGATGGCTGTGGTGAAGAATTTCTTTGTTTGTGAACAAACTCTGTCTGGAGAGCAATGTATCGAAGATGTTTTTCTTCAAATTTTGACCTCCATTAAATACCCAAACTTTGGGAGGCTCTCCCCCCGCATTGGGATAGTTTACCTGAGTCCGAGTCCCCCTCATAAGGATGTCCGTTGAAATTCTTTGAAGGCCTTTATTATGGCAGAAAATAGGATTTATTTTCAGTACAATGGTTTCAGGAAATTCGCTTATTATTGAACAAAAATATCTCAGTTTTTGAGGGAAACCCACTCCGAATTCTGGAAATTCCAAATGTCCCCATCCTCCAAATGATGAACATTATCTGGATGGTCCGGAAGTTTGTCCGTCAGGATTGGGTCGAACCCAGATTGAGGCGTATCAACAAAGGTGTGGGTAATGAGGAGTTTGACATGCGATTGTCGTTCCGCTAAAGATTGGATATCGTCTGGTTTGTGGTGGTGATCTGAGGGAACCCATTGTGGAAAACCCATCTCGACAACAGCAAGTTGGGATCGTTCAATCGCATGTTCAAGATTTTCGCAAGGTCCGGAGTCTCCCGAATGAACAAAGGAACACCCATCTGTATGTTCAAACCGATAGCCGAATGGATCGACAGCATCATCGTGGTGGACTCGGAAGCGTTCCCAATTCCATCCATCGATTGTTCCGGAGTCTGTTTCGATGAATGTGACGTTGTCAAGGGCATCATCCAAGCTTCCGGGAAAAGCGAGGTTGCACAGTGTCTTCAATCGCGCTTTGACTCCGCTTGAGCCAACGATGGTGAGATGAGCATTGCCTTCTCGGTCGGAAATGTATTTCTTTTCAAGGAGCAAAAAGGGTAAACCAAACACGTGATCGCCGTGGAGATGTGTGATGAAGATGGTTTCAATCTCAGCGGGTGAGATGCCAGCACGACGTAAGCTTGACAAGGCTGTAGGTGGCGCATCGATGATATGTTTTCTATCGAAGATGAGGAATGAATGGTAACGACCATGAGGCAAGAAGGCATTCCCAGTGCCAAGCATTCTCACCTCGTGGGTCATAGACTCCCCTCTCTAGTCCACTCTTTCAACCCTATCATGCTGGGTTTTGAGATTTGGAACTGGGGTTTTGGATTGGAGATGTTAAATTCAAACAGAATATAGTTGCAGAAGAGGCGCTGTGTGGCCCATTCCTAACCTTCAATTACTTCCGTCATTAGGGGCACTCATCCCAAGGTTGACGGTGGCGGTCAAATGGCAGACAATAACGACAATTCACTCATCATTTTATTCGGTTCACAAACAGGTAACGCAGAAGAGCTTGCCGAAGAAACAAAAAAATTGGCTGACAAGGCCGGCTTAAATTCACATGTCATAGATATGGACGAATTTAGTGCAGAGTTGTTTCCTCAACACAAGAGAATCCTGATTATTACTTCAACATGGGGCGAGGGTGAGATGCCTGACAACGCCGAAGACCTCTGGAGTGACGTCTGTTCGACTGCGCCTTCAATGACTGGTTCTCATTTTTCTGTGTGTGCGATTGGCGATACATCATACGATGAATTCTGCAAGGCAGGTCTCGATTGGGACAACAAACTGCAAGAATTGGGTGCAAACCGAACAACTGAGATTCAATTGTGTGACGTAGATTACGAACCTGAATGGCAAGAATGGGTCGACAAAGCTATACCTGCAATGGTTGCTCTTGAGATTCCTCTCGAGGCCGTTACAGAGGCAGAAGAAGAACCAGCAGCAGAAGTTATTGTCGAGAAAGAAAAGGTAGAGAAATCTTCAGGCAAATCAGATTGGAGTGCGAAAAATCCCTACAACTCCACTATAACGGAATGTTACGTCCTCAACGGAGAAGGCTCGAAGAAAGAAACACGACATATTGTTTTCGATTTAGGCGATTCTGGTTTAGACTACAGGGTTGGTGATGCCCTTGGAGTTGTTCCTCAGAATCCACCACACATTGTTGAAGAAATCCTCGAACTACAAGGTTGGGACAGAGACCAAATGGTTACCACCCACAAAGGTGAAAGAACTCTGTACGACGCTCTGAAGAAAGACTACGAAGTTCACATGGCGAACAAAAAGTTCGTGAATTCCTTGACAAAAAAAATCGTGTCTTCGGGAATGTCGATTTCGATGAACATCGTCAAACGTAGTCGAGATAACCTCGAATGGTCCAGCAGCGCTGAAGGCGACTTACCTCCTGGCCTCAATGCGAGTATGGCTTCGGAAGATCCTGCATCAAGGGTTGCCGCTATCGTTGCGGATTCGAAAGCCATAGAAGATTACTTGTGGACCAGAGATTATGTGGATATAATGCGCGAGTTTAACGCAAAATACACTCCTGATGAGTTCCTCGAATTAACAGATAGACTCAAACCGCGTCTCTACTCCATTGCTTCCTCTCATGACGCACACCCGGGTTTTGTCGAACTGACAGTGGGTATTGTCCGATTCAATTACCATGATCGCCAACGAGGTGGGTTGTGCACACAATACATGGCAGACGAAGTCGTTGTCAACGAAACCGACGTCGGCGTCTTTATGTCTCCAACCAAATCGTTTCTCCTCCCTGAAGACACGTCGACGGACATCATCATGGTTGGTCCCGGAACAGGTATTGCACCATTCCGAGCGTTTATGGAGCAACGCGTTCATGACAAAGCACCCGGCCGCAATTGGCTGTTCTTTGGAGACCAATCTGAGAAAACAGAATACTACTACAAAGACGAAATTGAAGGATGGCTCGATGGTGGTCACCTCTACAAGTTTACGACTGCATGGTCTCGAGACCAAGAAGAGAAAATCTACGTTCAACATCGTTTGAAAGAACACGGTGCTGAAGTGTGGGAGTGGTTTGAAAATGGAGCTTACTTCTACATATGTGGTGACAAGCAGTACATGGCAAAGGACGTTCATCGAGCCCTTATCGACATCGCAATTGAACACGGTGGAATGTCTGAAGCAGACGCTACACACTTCATCGAGAAGAC
>DUJC01000057.1:10357-15595 GCA_013330015.1 Candidatus Poseidoniaceae archaeon
ATCGACTGTTGTTGTCCATCGACGACGGTTTTGTCGATGCAGGTTACAAACGGTGACTTACGCAAAGCCCTGGACAAGATGTGGGCTTGAATTGGTCTTCCTTCCGCAGACAAGGCTTCGATGATTTCACGTGTCGTCATGGGCCCATGCAGTCTCAAGTGTCCAACAATCCAATCAGCATGTTCTCGTTGCAGGCGACGCTCCTCTGTCCATCGCTTGCGCATGTCACTTGAAACGCAAACATCTGTTTAAACACATGTGATTGGATTGTGAATTATGCCCGAAGGTCCAGAGATTCATCGGGCAGCAAATACAATCCGCCGGGCACTTGAAGGGCAAATCATCACGCATGTTGAATGCCTATTTGCAACGATTCGGGGCCAAGAACATCGTTTTCTCGGAAAAGAAGTACTTCGGGTCAAAGCTCGATCGAAAGCCATGCTCATACATGTTGGAGATGATGTCTTGTACAGTCATAACCAACTCTACGGTCGATGGACCGTTCAAAAAAAGACCACTAAAGAGCGAAAAACGAATCGATCCTTGCGCATAAAGCTCGAAACCGAGACACATGTTGCGTGTCTTTGGTCTGCTACTGACATCGAACTTCTCGAGCCTTGGGAGGTTGAACAGCATCCCTACATCGCAAGGCTTGGACCTGATGTTGCAGATGAAGAGATTGAGTACAAACCCGTACTTCAACAGATTCAGAACAAGAAATTTGGAGGCCGACAATTGTGCCACCTCCTGCTTGACCAATCGTTCCTTGCAGGTGTGGGAAATTACCTTCGAAGTGAAATTCTGTTCAATGCTAGAATCCAACCGTCTCGGAAACTCAATTCCCTCACTGCAGAGGAACAAGAGCATCTTGCGAAATCTGCGATTTCAACCACACAACTGGCCTACAAACAAAAGGGTGTGACCGTCGACAAGGACCTCTACAATCTTCTTCGACAACAGGGGATGTCCCGAAGCCAAGCACGACATTACGTCTTTACACGAGACGGATTGAATTGTCATGCATGTGAAGGGCTCATCACGCACACCCGTCTAAGCGGACGACGTTTGGATTACTGTGGTTCTTGCCAAGTCTAATCTTCATCAACGAATATTTCAATGGTGAAGGATTCATTGTTGTGACCCCAATGGCACACACCTGGTTCTTCATCTCGGATTATGAAATATTTCGTCTGAAATCCGGGCCCTAATGCATCATGAGGGCTTTCAAAATCTATTCGAATTCGCTCACTGTATCCTCCAAACGCATCGATGCCTGCCATAGCAGGAATGCCATCAACAAGGACGTTGTGCAATTCGTATGGACTTCCATCGCCAGGATTCATGGCGTGGTTTCCGTTTGGTACAATCAAATCTTCTTCTTTCGCTGGGCGTGTTTTTCTTTGTGACATGTTCTCACCAGGTTGGAATAGAGGATGGACTGGCTTAAACTTTACTACTTATTAAAAAAAGGACAATAAACCACACAATACAACCGCTTTCCTCATAGGATGCCTTGGGTTACCATTCACCATGGGTTTCAAGAAAGTGTTGATTGCCAATCGCGGCGAAATTGCTCTCCGAATCATGCGAACCTTGCGTGATATGGGCATTGAAGCAGCCATCATCTATGGAAAAGAGGACCGATTATCGCTTCCAGTTCAACTTGCTGATGATGCAACATTCCGTGATGTGATCAACCCCTTGGATGCTTATCTCGACATCGAAGCAGTGGTACAATCCGCCAAAGATATGGGTTGTGATGCGGTTCACCCAGGCTACGGTTTTCTCGCAGAAAATGCGGGTTTTGTGAAAAGGCTCGAGGAAGAAGGAATTACGTTCATCGGCCCAAGCGCAGATGTGATCACGCTCCTTGGCGATAAAATCGAGGCGAGAGCAGCCATGGAAGCCGCAGGTTTGCCAACTGCGAAAGGTTCCTCTGAACCCATTTCTGAGGCGTCCGTTGCATCCGCACTTGCCGATGATATCGGTTACCCTGTCATCATCAAAGCCGCTGCTGGTGGTGGCGGAATCGGTATGCAAATCGTCGAAAAAGAAAGCGAGTTTGAAAGCGCATTGAAGCTCTGTCAATCTCGTGCAAAATCCGCCTTTGGTGACGACCGTGTGTTTGTTGAGAAGTACATCCAAGGAGCACAGCACGTTGAATTCCAAGTCCTCGCTGATGGAACAAACGCCATTCACTTTGGTGAACGATTCTGCTCCATTCAACGTCGTCACCAGAAACTCGTTGAAGAAGGGCCATGGCTGACGCCTGAAAAACGTCATGAAATTGGTTCATTGGTTTGCAAGGGGGCAGAATCCGTTGGTTACAAGGGTCTTGCAACGTTTGAATTCCTCCGAGATGCGAACGGTGATTTCTACTTCCTTGAAGTCAACCCTCGCGTGCAAGTCGAACACACCGTTACAGAGTTAATCACAGGTCACAATCTCGTCGAACTCGGCGTTCGCGTCGCCCAAGGAGAAGCACTTCCGCTCAAACAAGAAGACATTACCTGGCGAGGTCATAGTATCCAATGCCGGCTCAATGCAGAAGATCCTGCCGAGTTTATCCCAAGTCCTGGTCGTCTGTGGGAGTGTCATTTCCCATCAGGATTCGGTGTTCGTGTCGATACGCATGCACACCCCGGGTATGAAATGCCGGGATGTTTTGACTCCTTGCTAGCGAAACTACTCGTTTGGGGGCGTGACCGGGAAGATGCTATCCGACGTATGCGTACTGCATTGGATGAAACGGTGATCACGGGCGTTGAGCACCTGATTCCATTGCATCGCAGAATTATGGACGAAGAAGACTTCATGAACGGTGACATAACGATTCAGTACATCGATATGCATCAAGAGCTTCTTGGGTAGGTGATGACATGGACGTTTTGATTGTTGGAAGCATTGCTTACGATAGTATCACGTCGCCAGAAGGTTCTGCACCACATACGCTCGGTGGTTCCGCAACCTATGCAGGCCTCGCTGCAGCGTTTCACCAGAAACGCATGAATCTGCAATCGGTTGGTCTCGTAGGTGTTGTCGGAACCGATTTCAAAAAGGAAGATTTTGCAACACTGGCCAACGCGGGTTTGGATACTACTGGAGTTGAAGTGCTGGAAGGGTCGACTTTTCACTGGGTCGGTTCGTACCACGGTAACATGGCCCAAGCTGAAACTCATGAAACGCATTTGAACGTCTTCGAAACGTTTGAACCAAAGGTACCCGAACATGGGACTTCGTCCACAATCACGTTCTGCGCAAATCTTCATCCGTCGATTCAGTTGTCTGTTCTTGATCAATCTACTCCGACTCGTGCATCGATTCTTGACTCGATGAATCTCTGGATTTCGATCGCAAAGGAAGAGTTGATTCAGGCTATGCAGCGCGTTGATATTGTTGTCATTAACGATGGGGAAGCAACCATGCTATCGGGTAGCGACAACCTCGTACAGGCTGCGAAGGATGTTCAAGCAATGGCTTCCATTCCTATTCTCATCATCAAGAAAGGTGAACATGGTGTCCTCGCCTTGCATGGTGACCAGATTGTTGCTCTGCCTGCTTATCCTACCGATCTTGTGGTCGATCCTACGGGCTGTGGCGATACGTTTGCAGGAGCGCTAGCGACCTATCTCGCTGCTGGAAGCGGTCCGATTGCAATCGATGAATTACGAAATGCGCTAATCCATGCGACTGTATCTGCAAGTTTTACCTTGCAAGGATTTGGCATCAAAGGCTTGCAATCCATGACGCTCGAATTGTATGAACAACGCTTGAATGCGTACAACTCAATTTCCGGAACGTCAGTCGATACGACGTAGGCCCAACTGATTGCTGTGCGCTTGAGCAACATCTTGAGATTCTGTGAGTGAACTGAAGGAAACTGGGACTTGCTCCTCTTCCTCCTCAGAGATGTGTTCTGACATATGTTCGATGATTTCCTCGGGTATTCCTTCTTCGTGGAGATTGGAAATCGTTTCTCGGACTCTCGTCATCATTGAGGAGAAGATTCGACCGGTTTCTTGGCCCATCTTCTTCCGAGACGAAGCAATTCGTTGCTCTGGCTTGGTTCGGACTTGAAACCGCTTGCGTTGACCTTTGGAATCCCGCCGAACAGTAGAAGCATTGTTTGTTGATGCATTGGTGCTGGTTGAATGACGAATGAGGCCTTGCTCCACGAGTGAAAGAGTGGGTTCCTCTTCAATCAATTCAGCATCCAACAACGGGATGTCAGGTGAATTGAATTCGTCTGCAGTGGATGGAACATGAGCGCCATCAGGACCAACATAACTTGGAAGGAAATCGTTCGGTAATGGAGTGAAGGTCAGTCGTTTTGCTTCTGATTTTTTGCCCGTCGCCTCTCGAATCATTCTCGATGAGCTCATCGGTTGTTGGTGCATAGGGATACCAAGCGGAGCGTCACCTTGGAACTGCGTTGTCATGTTGTGAGTTGGGCTCGTACCTGCATGGATGTCAAGCGGACTGTTGATTCCACGTCGTGTGCCAATGTTGGCCCGTCCACGTTCAATGATTCCATGTTGTCTTGGTTCAAGTTCGTCAATCGCCCGCGGCACTTGATTCATGTTGTCCTTCGCCCAACGGGGTAAATCCTCATCGATTTCGAATTCACCGTCCTCCGCACTGACTCCGCCAAGGAAACTCGATAGACTACGTGAGGGTTCCAAATCCCGAACTGGAATGGGAAGAGCCTGTGCCGCATCGTTTGCAGCTTGCCTTGGGAATTCAGTGTCCTCGTTGAGAAGATCAACACCGATTCGAGCCTCTTCAAGGGTTAGACCATCGTTCATTCGCTGAATCATCGTTGAGAACTTGAGCAATCGTGAATCAATGGCATGAAGCACATGGCAATCGCCAAGTTTGGTATCTAGTGTTAATGTTGGACGCTTTGTGAGAACCCAACCGGAAATCATGGCTAGGCCGAGAACAAAAACGCCGAATCGAATGTTTGGAGGGGTGATGACCCGCCAAGAGGCATAGAACAAACAGAGTCCAACAAACCCGACCCATCCGGGCACAAGCGTCGTGTTGTGATGTTGCATTCGAACAATTTGGTCGTAACGTATGTCAATGCAATTCCCATTCTTGAATTCGATCGAGACTCGTGATTCTCCAAGACTGGCTCTCGCTCGTCCGCTTTCGCCAGCCACGCGCAGGCCGTGGAGAACCATTTTCTCCCCAGACTCCGCAAGGCGTTCGTTGCGCCCTCTCGTCTGCATCCCA
>DUJC01000006.1 GCA_013330015.1 Candidatus Poseidoniaceae archaeon
GGATCCATTTGGCCATCACCAGCCATGACGGCACTCACGAACGGCTGTTCAATCGTTTTGAGCAGGTACTGGTGGCCGAGATCGATGGCTGCACCGACGCCCAATCCTTTCGTTTGAAGAATTGTCACTTCAGCAGGAGATGATGCTTTTGAGGCCATCTTGTAGGTTGCATCGGTCGAGCCATCATCAATCACAACAGCGTAATCCACAAACTCTGGAAGCGTCTCCAAAACCGTGCCGATGTGGGCCTCTTCGTTTCGTGCTGGAATGACGACGCCAATGGTCTGTCCTCCCATCATGTCCGCATCCAATTCACCTCAGCAAAAAGGGGTTGTGAGGCGAACACATGAGGGAGCATTGAAAGGCAAGACCTTGAACAGCAAGCGTGGCGAACGTCCCTCTGCGCATCGTTGGAATCGGATGCAACATCGAATTGCGTGTTGTGTCGTTCTTGACTCGAGCCCGCCAAGCTACCGATGATGTTGTGTTCATCGATCGAGGCTCTGAGGATGAGACGGCCATCCTCGTCGAAGAGGTGGGGTGCAAACTTCTCACTTGTGAAAACGATGACATTCTCTCTATCTCCCGGTGTTTGAAAGATTCTAATCTGGATCCGGCTGACAATTATCTCTTCATCCACATCAACAAACAATGGTCTCTACGTGAATTCCCGCTTCATCTCAATCGTTCTCGTGAGAACTGGGATGTGTATATCGGCCTTGTTTCTCCAGAGGATGGGGATGAATTACGCCCAAGCAGGAGTCTTCTTGCTTCCTCTCGGTTCCAACATGCTTCAGTGAGCTTGCAGGGATTGAATGAATTAGTATCTGCAAACGAGGAGGCAACGGCTCATGACCTCTCCGACCGATTGCGTGTCCGTGTCATCGAATCAACGACCCTCCCTTCTCTCCCTCAGAGGGAATCGCTTGCAACGGCATCTCGTTTTGCCCAATTGTTCATGTGGATGATCGAATCGAGACACCCATTGTTCTTGTTTGGCATTCCTGGAATTGTTCTCTTTGTGCTTGGATATCGTCTTTCAGGAGGTGTCGTCAATACGTTTACTGAACTTTCGACCGAGTCCATTGGCGTAACACTACTAACGATTGCGATGACCTTGTTCGGATTGTTTGCAATGATGATTGCCTTGATTCTCTACATTATGGGCAAGCAAGTTGAACAAGTCCAAGCCCAGTACGATGGGGCAAGAGGTGGTCAGTGAATGCGTGGACTTGTTTGCTTGGATATGGACCGTGTCCTTGTCGATCACCTTTCTACGTGGCAATTCGTTTACGATTGTCTTGGCATCAACAACGATGAATCGTTTAATCTCTACAATCAAGGATTGTTGGATGAATGGGATTGGATAAAACTTGATATCGCTCTCATCAAGAACAGTTGGCGAGAACAACGTGGAACTGAAATCACAGATGCTGATTTACGGGCTTGTATGGAAGGCATGCCGATGATGAAGAATTATGAACAGTTGATTCAGTCACTTCTTGATGATGGCCATCATGTGGCCATAGTAAGTGGAGGCTTACAACAAACAGCTCGAGATATTTCGTGTCTTTTCCCTAGCGAGAAGAAGTGGCAACGTCGATGGGGTGGAATCGATCGTCACACTTCAGCGAGACTTGCTAACGGATTCGACACTCGTCTTCATGTGTTTACGAACGGTTGGACAACGGATTCAGGTCAAACCGACGGTTCTTTGCTCGTCCAAGATTATGGACGCTATCAAGTTCAGATGGATGGGAAAGGTGCATTGGTTCGAATGCTACGTCGTCGCCTCAATGTGGACGAAGCGCATGTGATTGCTGTTGGTGATTCTGCAGGCGATATTGGAATGTTTGAAGAAGCAGCCCATGCTATTTGCTTCAACCCTTGGGATGAACGTCCTCTACCTTATGCAAATGAAGTCATTCATGAGAAAGATCTTGCTCTTGTTCTCGCCTCATGTCAAGCCTTCTTTTCCTCAAGGGAATGAAGGTGAAATGTTTTTATTTCCTCTATTTAGTTTAGAAACATGACAGGGAGACGAATGCATGTCATCCTTTTGGTTTTCGCTTTGATGTTGGTTTGTAGTTCACAATCGATTCAAGCTCAACAACCGGGTGCTTCTGTCAAACTTGATTGCGCTGGTCCACTCAATATTGATGTCTATCCGGGTTCTACCAAGAGTGGTTTCATCACGTGTACTGTTGAAAACCCGACGAGTTTTACTGAAAAGATTGACATTGAGGTTGATTCATCCAATCTTTCTCATGCAGCACCTGGATCCATTCAAGTTGGCCCCGGTGAATCGGAAGACTTTCAGATTAGCGTTCGAGCTGACGAAGGAATGCTTGCTCAATCTTTAACTCTCACCGTTCAAGCAACTGTTGTAGAAATCAGTGGTGCGCCACCACCAAATGTTGCTGAAGATGATGAAGAAGAAGTAATCAATATTTTACAGTATGGCGATGTTGCAATATCAGCAGACCTTGTCATGTTTAGTTCAAATGTCGGTGAGGAGTTTTCAATCGAATTCACAATTCGAAACGATGGAAATTCCGAAGACACGCTTCAATTGACGGCATCAGGCCCGTTCGATGAAGATATGAAATCCGCTGGTTACACCGTTTCTTTCCCCTCAAATAGCATTCGACTTGCTCCAGGGGCAAGTGAAACAGTTGCAATCCAACTCAAGGCCCCGAATCAGGTGACGTCAAATGCTTACCAAATGGACTCTGTCTTACAAGATATGTTTGGTATGGAGTTTTCAGTTGCTTCTGAATTTTCGTGTAAAGATTCTGGCTGTATTTCTGAATCGCTGAATTTTATTATCATCCTTGAAGAGGAGATTGTTGCTTCGAATGATGCCAAGCAAGACGATGCATCATCTGATGAAGGCTTTTCGAGCTTACTGGGTGGTGATGGTATGACTGAGGAGATCGGTGTTGCATCACTCATGGTCATTGTGCTTGTTTTCTTCATCTCAGCTCGGAAACCTCCACGAAATTTTGAGTAGTCTCATTCATTGGCTTGTGCATGGAGGAAGAAACGTTTCTTGAACGTGTGAAAGCGAATCCGATGTTTCGCTCGTTCATTCTCTATTCCGCATTTCGTGCAGTTTATGGTGTCGGAATTCTCTTTGTAGCTTACTTTTTTGCCACATCATCGGATGCACCATGGGGGGCAACGGGGCTCATTATCATTGCTTCAATGATCTTCTCACGTTTTCTTTTCAAATTCATCAAATC
>DUJC01000150.1:0-1801 GCA_013330015.1 Candidatus Poseidoniaceae archaeon
GAATACCATCCAAAACCAATCAAGGGCGACTGGAATGGTTCAGGAATGCACGCCAACTTCTCCAACGGAGCCATGCGCGATAAGGGTGGTAAGGAATTGTTTGACAGCATTTGTGAGGCATTCGGCCGCAACATCGAGAAGCACATGTCTGTCTACGGTGCGCACAACGAAGAGCGCTTGACCGGATTGCACGAGACACAAGCGATTGATCAGTTCTCATACGGCGTCTCCGACCGCGGAGCATCAATCCGTGTTCCAGCATCTGTTCCAACCGATGGTTGGGTCGGACGTCTTGAAGATCGACGACCTGCCTCCAATGGTGACCCATACAAGATTGGTGCTGTCATCATTGAGACGACGAAGTCGGTTTGTTGAGCCCATCTTCGGTTCGCTTGTTGCGTATTCGATAGACGCCAAGCGTTATCGCAATGATGAATGCGAGCGTCAATATGTTCGATACGATCATGGCAATGGAATTGACAATGATTCCATAAACAAGCCATAGCGAAAGTGAAGCTGTCACGGCAATGAAGGTTGGGAGAGAGATCCCCTCCTCCTTTTCATCGACCCAAACACGTCGAATTTGAGGAATCCAAGCAACGATGCCAATGAATCCGGCAACAAGGCCGATCGATTCGACCCAAAACGCTGCCATTAGCCCCACTCCGCAGGTTTCTTCGAAGCGAGTATACCGTCGATTTGCATCCAATCAACTTCTTCAGAACTGGTTCGTCCAACGACGTGCATCTTCACCATGGGGCCTTCCTTGCATTTGATGTCGATGTGCCTTCCACCTGAATCACTCAGTGTAATTTGACTTGTTGTATTCTTGAAAACAGAAAAGAATCCACGGGGATGCTCGACGGTGGCCTTCAATTCACCATTTCGATGAACATCCCATTCTTCCACCCCTGTTCCAAGGCCGATATCGAGAAGATCGCCCTTGAGTTTCAACCCCCCATGCATGTGGATTTCATCCCATGTTCCAAACCCATCCATCGTTTCGGAAAATTCTGAGTCGATTTCTTCTCCTCCAATCGACTGAATTCGATCGAGCAATTGTCGTTCGTTGACCATTTCAGCCGGAATATCTGGAATCCTATCTGGCCACTCTAGTCGCGGATGTGTCATTGCAACAAGAACATGAAATGACATTTCATTGTCAGGGAATCGTTTACGATGAATTTCTTCCAACAATCTTGCTTTACGAGCAATTCGATGAGCGACGGTAGCATGACTGTGCTCACCGCCTTTGTTTCTGTGTTGAAGAAATTCCCCATCTTCAAACACTTCGAATCGACCAGACCAATGTTTCTGCTCAACGACAAGAACGGTTGTACCTGAAACAAGAATCAAATCGATTTCCCGACGGCCACCATCCGGATCAGGAATCCGTACGGACGGATAGACGGACCATTGGTTTGTTTTTCCAGCAGCTCTGCAGAGTTTTTCCAACCTTAATTCTGCATTCTCTCCTGCCTGATGAATTTCATCTGGAGGGAAGACGACACGACGTTTCCGCCACAGTAGCCAACGCTGTTTGAGACCCAATTCATCACCTAAGTAACGCGTCTACGGATGGGGCAATGAGCGAGGGTTGTTGTTCAGCACTTTCGGGCAAAGCAGCAACATCTGCTTCCGTAGCCTCTCCTGAAAGAACCAAGATGCCCATACAATTTGCACGATTGGCCATGGCAATATCCGTGTAGAGTCGGTCGCCAACCATAGCACACTCCTCTGGTTTCAATCCAAGTGCCTCGATTTTGTGCAGAATCATCCCAGGATTTGGCTTACCAGAAAT
>DUJC01000150.1:2029-2177 GCA_013330015.1 Candidatus Poseidoniaceae archaeon
ACACATTCCTTGGGTTCCAACACAATAGGTTTTAGTGACGTTGTTTTGTTTCAACCAAGCGATGCAATCGTGGGTTGAAAGCAGGACATCTTCCGGCGTTGCAGGAATTCCCATCACCTCCAATTTCTTGACGTATTGATCAACACTC